>CAYXHJ010000121.1:0-5880 GCA_964464855.1 uncultured Owenweeksia sp.
CTTGGCCAGCCGAACTGCGTACGATGGAGAAACCGCCAACGCAATATCTGCCAAAAGTGAATCTTGATAAAGGAGCATTGACTTTTTCCACTGGGCTTCAGCTGCGAACTTCGCACAGGAACTGTCCAGTCGTTCGTCTACGGGACCTTTCAACAACAGTCCGTACTTCACCGCCACTGGCTCGCTCAACAGCCACGGCCCTTTTCGGTCTACCCCAACTTCATTGGGCACTTGAAGGGCGAAACGGATGGCCGGAATCCGCTCCGGCTTGACGCAAACGGGCTGCGCTCCCAGCCGTAAGACGACGAGCAACAACAACAGAAGCGGAAAGCATGTGCGCACAGTGCCAAAGGTAAAACATCCTTCGTACCTTTGCAGACACAAGCGCTCATGAACTGGACGGCCCCTCTGCACAAGTTTTACGACGAAAACCGCACCTTTTTGGTGTTTGTTTTCCGGTTTGTCCTTTCCTTCATTTTGATGCGGGCAGCCTACGAAATTTACCTCCACTTCACCGCGAAAGTGGGTTCGCTGGATTTGGTAACGTACGGCGTTTCCTACAGCACCCACACTGTTGCACGATGGTTTGGCGTTGCAAATTGTGAGTTTTCGTGCTTCATGGACGGTTGCGCGGTGGGGGTCCCTGGCAACGGCGTCAACATCATTGAAGGCTGCAATGGCCTGAATTTGGCAATCGTATACGCTGCTTATATTTTTGGGGTCGACGGTGCCACGTGGCGCGCCTTTGCGCACATGGTTTTCGGATTTTTTGTGATCCAAGCATTCAATGTGGCGCGCATTGCTGCCTTGATTGTCTTGCTGGAACAAGGCGGTAACTTCTATTTTTTCTTCATCAAAAACATTTTTTTCACCATCATCTACGGAGCCATCGTAGTCCTTTGGTTGCTCAAACCCTGGATTGACCGCTGGCTTTTCTTCCAAAAAAAGTCCGACGCACAACGCGCCTGATCTTTAAACCCGGAAGCGCCTAGGCGCTTTCTCTTTTCCATCGGTTATGAAAACCAACGATCCGCGCCGCGAGGGCGCCAATTTCAAGAAATCCGGAAACGGATCAAAGCCTACAGGGTCTAAGCCCTCCAAAAATAAACCCGCCAAATTATCGCCGGCTGGAAGACCCCTCAAGGGGAAACCAAAACCCAAACCGTACGCTCCGCGCACCGAGTTTGCAGCTGATCGCCCCGATCGTGGGCCGCGCAACGATCGCCCGCGCGAAGACCGCCCGTTCAACAAAGACGCACGTCCCTTCAACCGCGAAGATCGTCCACGCGAAGACCGCGCACCGCGCCCGTACAACCGGGAAGAGCAGCCCTACAACCGCGAGGAACGCGCTCCTCGACCCAACCCCTAGGAGCGCCCGCGCGAAGATCGACCGCGCCACGACCGCGCTCCGCGCCCCTACCACCGAGAAGAGCAGCCCTACAACCGCGAGGAACGCGCTCCTCGACCCAACTCCTATGATCGCCCGCGCGAAGATCGACCGCGCGAGGACCGCGCTCCGCGCACCTACTCCAACGATCGCGGGCCCCGGAACGATCGCCCGCGCGAGGAACGTCCATTCAACAAAGAAACACGTCCCTTCAACCGCGAAGATCGCCCGCGCGAAGACCGCACGTTCCCTAATGACGCACGTCCCTACAACCGCGAGGAACGAGGCGAATACGGCACGGAACGTCGTAACTCTGCCTACACCAAGCCACAAAGCGCCTACAAAGGTGGACGTCCGGTAACCGGGAACCCCGCCAAACGTTGGCACGCACCAACCGTAAAAACAGCAGAAACCCACGGTTTAACCGACGGTGCCATCCGCCTGAACCGCTTCCTAGCGCGTGCCGGTGTTTGCTCGCGTCGGGATGCGGACAAACTGATTGCGGACGGAATGGTCATGGTCAACGGACAGGTTGTACTCGAAATGGGGCACAAAGTCATGCCCTCCGACGAGGTTCGTTATGCGGGAGAGCTCCTGAAATCCGAGAAGAAAATGTACCTCGTCCTGAATAAGCCGAAGGGTTTCATTACCTCCATGGACGACGAAAAAGCGCGTAAAACCGTGATGGAATTGATTCGGGGTGCTTGCCGCGAGCGCATTTACCCCGTGGGCCGACTGGACCGCGCCACCACCGGCGTTTTGTTGTTTACCAACGACGGAGACCTGGCCAAGAAACTAACCCATCCCAGCCACGGCGCCAAAAAAATCTACGCAGTCTCTTTGGATAAACCTTTGAGCAAGGCCCATTTTGCTGAATTAGCACAGGGCATTCAACTGGAAGACGGCCCCATCAAAGCCGACGAAATCAGCCAAGTTGATGCCCAAGATGCCCGCGAGATTGGGGTGTCTTTGCACAGCGGCCGAAACCGCATTGTGCGCCGCATGTTTGAGCATTTGGGCTACGAAGTGGTGCGCCTGGACCGGGTTCAATTCGGCCCCATCACCAAAAAAAATCTAGCGCGCGGACAATACCGTTTCTTGAACGAAAAGGAAATTGCATTTCTTAAAATGTTGGGGTAAACTTGCGTTCGCCGAAAACGCTCAAACGTGTACCAACGGGGCGGCCTCGCAAGAGGCCGCCCCGTTTGCTTGTAATCCAAATTACAGTTGCGTTGTCTGCGGCACAAATTCGGTACGTGCGAGCGACGTGTCCTTTTTCACCGCAGCCATTCCACCGGAGACACTGATCAAATGATTGAATCCACGTGCTTTCAAAAGAGAAGCATACACCATGGAACGGTAGCCGCCCGCGCAGACCAAAAAGTACGGCATCATCGGATCCAATTGCTTGCTGCTTTCGTTGATGTAATCCAACGGAGCATTCACGGCCTGAACCAAATGCTCCGAACGAAATTCGCTGGCCTTGCGTACATCCACCACCTTGGTGTTGGGATCGGTGAATAAGGCATGCTCCAATGCGTGCGGCGTGCAGACGTCGATGGTGTGAACCGGACGACCGGAAGCCTTCCATGCCTCAAATCCACCGGCCAAGAACCCTTGAGCCTGGTCGTACCCCACGCGCGCCAACCGCGTAACCACCTCTTCTTCTCGTCCGGGATCCGTCACGAGCAACAATGGCTGTTGGATGTCCCGCACCAAAGTACCTACCCATGTGGCGAAATTTCCGTCAATGCCAATGTTGAAGCTGCCCGGTACAAATCCCGCCCCAAAAGTTTCGGCTCTACGTGTGTCAATAACTAAGGCCCCGTCGCGCTGCTTTTGGGCAAAAAGATCCACATCCAACGGTCGGGTCCCGCGATTCAGTACTTCGGCCACGGGGGAGTATCCCGTGATGTTCATGAGGACGTTCTTTGGGAAATAAGCGGGCGGTGGCATCAACCCATCCAGAACCGCACGAACGAATTCTTCGCGGGTCATGGGCTGAAGTGCGTAGTTCGTGGCTTTCTGGTTCCCCAAAGTATCTGTGGTGGCGTCGGACATGTTCTTACCACACGCGGAACCCGCCCCGTGACCGGGATAGACCACCAAGTCGTCCGGCAACGGCATCAATACCTGGTGGATCGAATCGTAGAGGTGCGACGCCAATTTTTCTTGCGTCAATTCCGCAATCACTTTTTGAGCCAAGTCCGGACGTCCTACGTCGCCAATAAAAAGCGTGTCTCCCGTAAAAAGAGCCGATGGTTTCCCGGATTCGTCGTGCAGTAAAAAACACGAACTCTCCATCGTATGGCCTGGGGTATGCAGCACCTCGAATACTGCCTTTCCGAGCGGAAACTTTTGGCCGTGCGCAGCCACCGTGGCCGGAAATCCGGGCTGCGCCGTGGGGCCGTAGACAATTTCCGCTCCCGTTGCCTTGGCCAAGTCCAAATGACCGCTAACAAAGTCGGCATGAAAATGCGTTTCAAAGACGTATTTGATGGTCACCTGTTCGCGCGCCGCCATATCCAAGTAGGGTTGAATTTCGCGCAAGGGATCAATCAGTGCGGCTTCTCCGTTGGAAGCGACAAAATAGGCCCCGTGGGCCAAGCAGCCGGTGTACAGTTGTTCCAGTTTCATGAGGTGTATAATCGGGTTAGATTGGAGACAAAATTCAACCGCAATGGCGAGAAAAAACGTGACTTTTGTCATTCGTTTTTAGTGACTAAAGTCACCTATTTCACTGAATTTCAGCTCCAAATGACTTGCTTCAATGCACCTTATCTTTGAACCTAAACTGCTCCCCTCCATAACGTGCCTTTGACTTTTGTCCTTCCAACCATGAAAATCCAATCCCAATTTTGGAACTGGAGCCTAGCGGCGCTCGTTGTTGCTGCGGCACCGGTATACGCCCAACTTCCTTCCTACGTCCCAAGCGCTGGATTGGTGGCCTATTGGCCGATGAATGGAAACGGTACCAACGCGGGAGGCTGGGGCAACAACGCCCTGGTTGTGGGCGCATTACCGACGTCGGACCGACACGGAAACACCGCAGGGGCGCTGTCGTTTTCACCCGGGAGTTATTTGGTCATTCCCAACAACCCCACGCTGCACTTCCCTACCCAACAAATCACCCTCGCTGCATGGGTGTACCTCCCAGACACCTTGGTGAACGCCCGGATATTTTCCAAAGATTGGAACAACGCAACGGACCGCGATTTCATGGGCAAACTGCAAAACAACGTGTGGTACGCCGGCACGTATTCGCAAGACGGAAATTTCATCATCCACAATGCACCCGGGCCCATCAGCAACCAGCAATGGCACCATTTGGTCTACACCAAAGACACCGCGGCACGTCTGTACGTAGACGGCGTTTTGGTAGGCACCCACTACGCCCCGAACGCCATTCATTATTCCCCAGCAGACTTGTACCTGGGTAAAGCAAATCCTTGGGAAACGGAATATTTTGTGGGCAAAATGGACGACGTTGGGTTGTGGTCGCGTGCGCTCTCGTCCGGTGAAGTTGCCGCCCTGTATGCCGGCTGTACGAGCACTATTTCGCAGCAACCAAGCTCCACCACAGCGTACACCCAACCGGGTTGGGCTACTTTCTCGTGCCAATCCACAGACCCCACCGCCTCCTACCAATGGGAAGTTAACTCCGGCACGGGCTGGTCCGACGTCGGTAATTTTGGGCCGTACAGTGGCGCGAGCTCCAATCAACTGTTGATCACCGGAGCCACTCCCGCGCTCCATCGGAACGGATACCGGTGCCGAATTTCCGGTTGCGAAACAACCTGGACCAATCCGGCCGTTTTGACCGTAGTGGTTGGACTGGACACTCAGGAAACCAACTTTTCTGAAGCGCAATTGGCGCCCAATCCAACGGCCGGTATCTTGGTATTCAATGCCGCCCTTTCCGGAACGTACCGCTGGACGGATGCCTGGGGAAGAACCGTGGAACAAGGAAGTATCTTGCCTTCCACGGCTGCTACCCGATTGGACATTCAGCACTTTGCGTCCGGGATGTACCTGCTGGAGTGGACCTTGCCCAGCGGACAGCGTCGCTTGTTTCGGGTAGTGCGTCACTAAAGGATGCGGGAGCATCGAAGACGATGCCAAATGAAAAAGGGCTACCTCATGAGAGATAGCCCTTTGCAGGGTGGAAGACGGGGCTCGAACCCGCGACCTCCGGAACCACAATCCGGCGCTCTAACCGACTGAGCTACAACCACCGTTTTAACGGAGTGCAAATATACGAAAAAACCGAATCACACAATGGGCCTTGACGCACGTTTTATGGAGATCAACGGGAGTACTTTTGCCCCGTGAAAGCACTGCTGCAAGACCCCATGCTCTGGTTCCTTCTGGTTGGAGTTCTCGTGGGGCAAATCCCATTTGTCGTTCGTAAGTACGCTTCCTACTTTAAGCTTTTGGAAAAACACGGCTTGGCTTTGACCATTGCTTTGCTTGGTTTGCGCGTTGGCCCAGAC
>CAYXHJ010000122.1:0-5839 GCA_964464855.1 uncultured Owenweeksia sp.
CGACGATGCTTTCGCCCTTGTTGACCACCTGGCCTTCGTGCACCAGGATGTTCTTAGAACGGTACAATTTATCGTCAATGGCTGCAGCAAGTACATTCTGATCCGAAGGAGATTCTGCCAGCACGTCGATGTTGTTGGTGCCGTTCAGTGCTGCAGATGTGGCCGTAAATGTGGCACCACCGTTTGCGGATTTCCATACTTGGCTGAAGCCCGCGTACAGCACATTCGAGTTGTGTTGGCTAACCAAAAACGGGGTCACCCAATTTCCACTGCCCGACGGCGTCAAATTAAACGGTGCGTTAAACGACTGGCCGCGGTTGGTGCTCTTTCGGAAATCTCCGTAATAGATGGACGCGTACATGACGTTGGGGTTGTCGTGCGCAATCCCACAATCCATTCCGTCGCCGCCACGTACACGATCAAAACCGTTGTCGTTCAAATGCGTTCCATTGTCCTGAGCTCCCGCCAAGGTCATGGCAGGAACAGCATCCGTCACCGCGATTTTGTAGTACTGGGAGATGGAGAGGCCCATGTTTTGCGAAGTCCACGTGAGGGAACCGCTGTTGGGAGATACGTACATGCCGCCGTCGCAGCCGGCCCAAACCTCAGCCGTGTTGGGTTTGAACGCTAAAACGTGAATGTCCGCATGCACAAAAGGCTTGCCGCCGCCGCCGGTCCAGTGCGCGCTCAACGTCCAGTTGGATCCGCCGTTGGACGAACGCCAAATGTTAACGCCTCCTACCAATACTACTTCCTTATCTACCGGGGATGCGGCAATCGCCAAATCGTACCATCCTTGACCACCGGTACCCGTTCCGTTCACGCCCCAGTCCAGTAAATTGGGGTTGGTGGGTCCTTTTACCTGGGTCCAGTTTACCCCGCGGTCTGTGGAACGGTAGACTCCCAACAAACCATAATTGTTGGCGCTGTACACGGCATACACGTAGTTGGTGTCTGCCGCCGTCGTCGCAATTTCCGAGCGGATGCAGTTGGAGGTGGGCAAACCGGTGGTGACCATGGACCACGTAGCGCCAAAGTCCGTGGAGCGGAAAATGCGCGTGTTGTTGTAAGTACTGGCGTACAGCAACCGTCCGTTTCCAGGCACACTTAGAATCGTTTGAAAAGTCCCGCCTCGCACCGCCGTCCAGGTTGTGCCGCCGTCGGTGGTGCGAAAAATGCCGTTGCGCGTGGTGGCCACTACCGTTTGTGTTTGGGTGGGGTGAATGGCCAAGCCGGTAACCCGACGGTTCAAATCCACCGTCATGGTGAGGCCCGTGGTGCTCCACGTCTGTCCGCCGTCGACCGTTTTGAGCACGCCGATGGAATAGGTATCGCCCGCGTCCCGATCCCCAGTGCCGATGTACATGGTATCGGGGTGAAGGGGATCAATGGCAATGGCACTGACGCCCAAGTTGGGAAGCAAGTCTGTGTTGGTGGACCAAGTGGCTCCGTTGTCGTCCGAGCGCCACAAGCCGCCGGCGGGCGCACCCGCATACAGGCGGTTGGGGACGGTAGGGTGAAAAGCAATTGCATTTACACGTCCAATCCCTGCAATAGCATTGCCGTCCACGGGTCCCACCAGTGTCCAGTTGCCGATTCCCGTGGTGGTTGACTCCGCACCGGATGCGCTGCCTTTTTGCGCATTCAATTGTGCCTGCAATTCCTGTTGTGCTTGGTACAAAACGGTGGGGTTGGGACGCTCACCGCTTGGGTAAACCCGCGGCTCCATAAAGGCTTGCCACCGGCGAAACTGCTTCCAACCGTGGCCCTTTTCAACCGGACGATCCTTCCAATATGCTTCAAACTGCGCAACGGCATCGTACACATTGACCGACGGATCCACCATGGCGTTCACCCACACCGACGGCTCGTCGGGAGCGGTAACCACACCGGGGACCGTGGATTGCGCAGAAAGTGATGCCGAGAAAATGAAGACGGCTAAAGCCGAAATAAAAGCGCGGTAGGTATTGTGCATGGCAGAATTATAACAATACTGCAACACGCAAAATGTGCCGCAGGTTTATTCGTGTTTTATCCCCAAATGCAACTCCGTCAATTGCTTGGCGTCGATGGGGCTGGGTGCATCAATCATGACGTCCCGTCCGGCGTTGTTTTTGGGGAAGGCAATATAGTCACGAATGACCTCATCTCCGCCCAAAAGAGCAACCAAACGGTCGAAGCCAAAAGCAATTCCGCCGTGCGGAGGTGCTCCGTATTCAAACGCGTTCAGTAGAAAACCAAACTGCTCTTGTGCTTCCTCCGGCGTGAAACCCAGGAGTGCGAACATGCGCTCTTGAACCGCCCGGTCGTGAATCCGGATGGAGCCGCCTCCTATCTCATTGCCATTCAGCACGATGTCGTAGGCGTTGGCACGCACGGCGCCGGGATCTGTGTCCAGCAAAGGAATATCTTCCGGCTTGGGGCTGGTGAACGGGTGGTGCATGGCAAACCAGCGCTCCGCCTCTTCGTTCCACTCCAGGAGCGGGAAGTCCAGCACCCACAAAGGAGCAAATTCGTTGGGTTTGCGCAACCCTTCGCTTTCCGCCACGTGCAACCGCAATTCGCTCAAGGCCTTGCGGGTTTTCGCCGCGCCGCCGGCCAAAACCAACACCAAATCGCCCGGTGCGGCGCCAAACGCCTCCGCCCATCCGCGCAAAGCGGCTTCGTCAAAAAACTTGTTTACGGAAGAGGTGGGAACGCCGCTTTCGTCCACCTTCATCCAAATCATGCCGGACATCCCCAGTTGTGGCCGCTTCACGTAATCCGTGAGTGCGTCCAGCTGCTTGCGAGTGTAATTACCCGCTCCATCCACTTTGATGCCCACCACCAATTCAGCGGCATCAAACACCGGGAATCCCACACCCTGAACCCGGTCGGTCAGCTCTACGAACGTCATGCCAAAACGAATGTCCGGCTTGTCGTTGCCGTACAGGCGCATGGCATCGGCGTAGGTCATTCGGGGAAACGCGCCCAGCTCCAGTCCGTGCACGTCTTTCACCACCGACCGAACCATGCCCTCAAACATGTTCAGAATGTCTTCCTGCTCGACAAAGGCCATTTCGCAGTCAATTTGCGTGAATTCCGGCTGGCGGTCTGCACGCAAATCCTCGTCCCGAAAGCAGCGCACGATTTGGTAGTACCGGTCCATTCCGCCCACCATCAGTAACTGCTTAAACGTTTGGGGCGACTGCGGCAAGGCATAAAACTCACCGGCGTGCAAGCGGCTGGGAACCACAAAGTCCCGAGCGCCTTCCGGCGTGGATTTGATCAAAAAAGGCGTTTCAATGTCTGCAAATCCGTTTTCCGCCAAGTAATTGCGAACCAATAAATTGACTCGATTTCGGAGCAACAAATTGTTGCGAATCGGGGCACGCCGGATGTCCAAATAGCGGTACTGCATCCGCAATTCTTCGCCCCCGTCCGTGGCGTCTTCAATGGTAAAGGGCGGCGTTTTGGAGCCGTTTAAAATGCGCAATTCCGTCACCCGAATTTCCACGTCACCTGTGGCCAAGTTGGCGTTTTTGTTCTCGCGTTCCAGAACCGTGCCCACGGCCTGAACCACAAACTCCCGGCCCAGTCCGCGCGCCTGCTCCACCAGCGAAGCGTCAATCAAATCGTTGAACGAAAGCTGGGTAATGCCGTAGCGATCCCGGAGGTCCACAAAGGTCATGCCGCCAAAATCGCGACGTCGTTGCACCCAACCCGACAGGGTAACCGTTTGCCCGATGTGGGCCGCGCGAAGTTCTCCGCAAGTGTGCGTTCTGTACATGGGCACAAAAGTACGGATTACCTTTGGCGGGTGGAGACGCCGATTGACCCCGATGTGCTGTTCATGCGCGAGGCCTTGAAAGAGGCCGTAAAAGCCTACGAACAAGACGAAGTTCCTGTGGGTGCCGTGGTGGTGGCCAACGGCCGCATCATTGCCCGGGCACACAACCTCACCGAACGCCTGATCGACGTTACGGCGCACGCCGAAATGCAAGCCCTCACCGCTGCTGCCAACTACCTCGGCGCCAAATACTTAATCGATTGCACCCTGTACGTCACTTTGGAACCGTGCACCATGTGCTGCGGCGCCTTGTTCTGGTCCCAAATTGGACGCGTGGTCTACGGGGCCTCAGACGCCAAGCGCGGTTTCCAAACCCAAGGCGGTAAATTTCACCCCAAAACCGAGATTCGCAGCGGCGTAGAAGCCGAGCTTTGCGGGGATTTGCTGACTGAATTTTTTCGAGCCAAACGATGAACATTACCTCCATTCCCACCGGCTTTTTCAAATTGGACGGCGGCGCCATGTTTGGCGTGGTCCCCAAATCCCTGTGGCAGCGCACCAACCCCGCAGACGAAAACAATCTGTGCACGTGGTCCATGCGTCTGCTTTTGGTGGAAGACGGAGATCGACTCACCCTGGTGGACACCGGAATCGGCCAAAAACAAGACGAAAAGTTTTTTTCCCACTACCACTTGCACGGAGACGACACCTTGGACCGAAGCCTAGCTGCCGCAGGCTACCACCGCTCGGACATCACGGACGTCTTCCTGACCCACCTGCACTTTGACCACGTGGGCGGCGCGGTAGAACGCCGTGCAGACGGACTGCTGGTGCCCGCCTTCCCCAACGCTACGTTTTGGTCCAACGCCCGCCACTGGGAATGGGCCACCCAGCCCAATGCGCGTGAAAAAGCGAGCTTTCTCCACGAGAACATCGCCCCCTTGCACGAATCCGGCCAATTGAAATTCATCGACACCCCGGAGGGCGCTCGCACCGTGGACACGCCGCTGGGCTTCCAAACCGTAGTGGTCAACGGCCACACCGAAGCCCAAATGCTTCCCCTCCTTCCGTACCAAGGCGGCAAGATGCTGTACATGGGCGATTTGCTACCGTCCGTGGGGCACATTCCCCTGCCGTACGTCATGGGCTACGACACCCGCCCGCTGATCACTTTGGAAGAGAAGTCTGAAATCCTGCACCGCGCTGCGGACGAAAATTGGACCCTTTTCTTGGAGCACGACAGCGTTAACACCTGGTGCCGACTCACCCAAACCGAGAAAGGACCACGGCTTCTGGAAGCCGGAGACACGCTGTAAACCACCCCAAAATGCGGTCTGTTTTTTGCACAAAGTGCAAAAACTCATCGTCTGTATAGCAAATCCTGCCACGGCCACCCGAGAACCAATTCGGAATTTGGTTGGATGGAATATTTGGTGGTCGTCGCCCAAATTTTGGGCATTTATGTCTTGGCGGACTTTTTTACGGGGGTGGTGCATTTTTGGATGGACCGTTATGGAAAACCCGACATGCCTTTGGTGGGCCCTACCGTGGTGGAAATCAATACCCTACACCACGCCAATCCGTACCGAATGACCCAGCGAAGCTACTGGTACCTAACCCGATACAGCTACATTTTGGGCGCCGTCATCGCCCTTGTGGTCTTTGCGACCACCGGCACGATTTCGTGGCAATGGGTTTTTGGCTTGGTACTTAGCGCCAACGCCAACATCATTCACAAGTGGTCCCACCTGCGCGCCAGCGAACGGCCGGTTTGGGTGGGTTGGCTGCAGCAGACCCGGCTCATCCAAACTCCGGAGGAACACCACCGGCACCACGGACATGTAGACCACCTTACGGCCTACTGCGTCATGACCAACCTCCTGAACCCCGTCCTGGAAAAAATTCACTTTTGGCAAGGAATCGAGGCCGCAACGACTGCCGTTGGCCTTCCCCCCAACGACCGACTCACCAACCTGCATTAAGCGAAGCGTCTTCCTCCACGGCGAATCTTCCCAGAACCGCTTATCTTCGGGGCATGCAAAAATCGGTCTTTTGGGCTGCCGTGTGCGC
>CAYXHJ010000123.1:0-332 GCA_964464855.1 uncultured Owenweeksia sp.
GCCACGCCGTCCGACGGCGTAATTCCTTTTCCGTTGTTCGGATATACGCAGCGGTTTTAACCGTGTACTACTGCCCAAGGGTGCGGTACCAAAAAGAGCGGCCTCCTTCTGGAGGCCGCTCTTTTTGATTTCTACCCAAGCCCATCAGCCCACTTCGTTCAAAATGAGCGGTGGGCGTTGTTTTAGCGAATCCGAAAAGTCCCTGTAGCTTCCGTAGGATCGTTCCAGACATAAGCGGAGTCGCGAAGCAGATGAACGGCGTGATGCACCGTATCGCCGTTGTACACTACGTCTACGGTGGTGGAATGCACGGAAAAATCACTGAAGTCCTG
>CAYXHJ010000123.1:342-4809 GCA_964464855.1 uncultured Owenweeksia sp.
ACCCCCCGTAGCTCCAATAGCTGTAGTTGCGCATTTCGAAATTAATGATCTGACCGGATTGAACGTACATCCCATTGATGTATTGCTCCGCATACGGTTTTAGGGGAGGATCCACCCGAACGTAAACGGTGGTCTGAATTTCTTCGTAAACGCGCTCGCATCCGACCAAAGCAAACAACGGTAGGATTCCCACCAAGAATACTTTAGTCGAGCGGCTACAAAGGAAGAAAATACGCATGGCGATAAGGAATTAACGAATTTGTTGCCACTGCCAAAGCCTGCAGGGCTGGCTCGACGGCTCAATTTACACGAAGTTCGTAAAAACGGAACAGCGGGCGTTTGCAATTCCTGCAAAAAGTAAAAAAATGTTTACGGCTCTAGATGGCAAAAGTCCCGTAAATTCGTAAAAAGCTCAAATTCCATCCGTCATGAACCTACTGAAAATTGCGGCTTGTGCCGTTTTATTCGCCTTCGCCGCAACCAACGCAGAGGCTCAGGTTGTTACCAATGCAGAATCCATGCAGGTGGGCCAGGTCTACCGTTTTGAATTGATCGACGGTTCCAACCGCAGCGGGGTTTTGGACTCCGTAGATGCCGACTACGTGTACATCACCAATTTGGTTTCCGGACCGGACAAGTTTTACCGCAAGGCGGTAAGCCGTGCACGCATTCAAATTTTGGGCAAAAACGGACAGTTTGCTTCGCCCCACTACAGCCGTTACGTTTTTGGACCGTCGGCCATTCCCCAACGCAAAGGTGAATTGTACTGGAATAATTTGTGGTTGGAGGCCAATACCTTCCAGTACGGCCTGACCAATAATCTTTCGGTGGGCATGGGATTTGGCTTGTTCTCTACGTTGGCCGGTTACCCGGTGTTGATGCCCAACGCCAAGTACGGGGTATCGCTCAACGAGAAGCACCACGTGGCGGTAGGGGCAATTGGTTTGCTGCGTTTTGAGGATTTTGGATACGAAGGGGGAGGAGCTTTGCCGTTTGCGGTGTACACCTACGGCGATGCCGAGTCCCAACTGTCTGCCGGACTGGGTTGGTTGTACGACGACGAATTGTTCTACAACGGCGGCGGTTGGTCGTTGTTCCCGACGTTTTATGCTGCGGGCTCCCACCGCGTAGCGCGCGGCTGGCTAATCGGCGGGGAATTTTACCAACTCATGTACAACGAGTACGAGACCTGGCCGGGCGGAACGGTGATTCCCACCACGCAATCCTCCACCATCGCTATGTTCTACGGAAGAAACATTCGTCCTTCCAGCAGTTGGGATTTTGCGGTATGCACCGTGGTTGGTCCCTACGGCGATGTCGTTCCGTTCCCTTTATTTGGCTACACCCAGCGATTTTGATCGGTCCTCCGCCAAAATTACTCCGTTGATATGTGCTAAAAAGGCTGCCCGGTAACGAGGCAGCCTTTTTGGTTCTTAAGTGGGTCGCAGCAGACTATTCCCACACAAACGACCCGCTGTGGTAATGGGGTCTTCCCGGCTCCGGAAAGGTGCCGTCGTCCTCCAACGAAAACATTTCCGTGTGTACGGTGTCGTCGTAGGCCACCACGTCCAACTGAAAGCTCAGGGGGCCGCGGGCATCGTGGTCTTCCAAATAGATCCAGTACTTCAGCTCCGTTCCTCGAATGGCGTAGTCGTAGTAGGTGTGAGAAGAGCCACCGGTGACCCACTCGTGGTAGTCCTTTAGACCAAAAACAACACGTTGTCCATATTCGATGTTCCAATCCACATAGGAGTACGGGTTCAGAACTTCGGTGCTCCGCACATACACTTGAATGGAATCCTCGCCGTAATCCACAGAACATGCCGATGCTGCGACCGCAAACAAGGACAACCCCCATAGGCGAAGGCGCTTTAGGGTAGGGTACGGGATCATTGGCAACATGCTACGGGGTATTTGCAATTCGAGCGTTGCAATTTCGGACTTGTTTGGACACGATTTGTTGCATTTTTTGCAAATTAAGAGGAACCGTTTACGACTCAGACGTTCCGGGAAGTTCCTAACTTGCCCCTCCTTAATTGTTCCAGCATGTCCTTTCGTCATTCTTTCACACCCTTCGCGGTAGGTGTTGCGACCCTTTTTGCGTTTTTAGGATCACCGTCGGCCCGTGCTCAAACGGCTCCTGCGCTGGTGGTGGGGAGTCCGTATATTTTTACGCTATTGGACAGCACGCGGGTGTCCGGTGTTGTGGATTCCGTAACGGCTGAAATTATCTACTTCACGCACACCAAACGCGGGTCCGATAAAGTGTTTCGAGGTGCGGTAGCTCGTGCAGAAAGCGTTTCCTTAGCAGCGTCCGGCACCTCCACCGTACGCGTGCGTCAGTCCCCGCACGGCTCACGCAGTTTGTTTGCGCCCACGGCCATCCCCATGAAACGCGGTGAATTGCTCTACAGCAATGTCTTGGTGGAGTTCAATACCGTGGAATACGCACTCACCAATCACGTGTCCGTGGGGTCGTCTGGATTGCTCTTTTCCTCGGTCCTTTGGGGGCTGCAGGTGGCGCCAACGATCAAATACGCCCATTCCTTCAGCCCCACTCGGCATGCGGCGGTGGGCGCAGTGGCGGCATTAACCCTCTGGCAAGGGGTGTACGACCAAGGCTCCGTACTGCCTTTTGCCGCCTTTACGTGGGGCACACCCGATCAAAATGTTACGGCCGGAATAGGCTGGGTGTACGACGACATGTTGGAGGCGCTACCGTTGAAAAAATGGGCACGTTCCCCAACGGCATATGTATCGGGCACCAAACGCGTGGCGCCGCGCTGGTTGGTTGGCGGCGAGTATGCCCTAACCACGTTTACTGCCACCGATACGTGGGTGGGCGGTACAACCGTTACTCTGGACGGTACATCCAACGCGGGCGTTGCCTACGCGCGTTACTTGTGGCCGCGCGTCAGTCTGGACCTGGGGTTGGGGGTACACGTCAGTCATTGGGGTTGGCCGGCAATTCTGCCGCTGTTGGGAGCATCGGTCCGGCTGTAATAAAACAGCGCTTTTTCGGGGAAAACGGTGCAGATAGTAGCGCACGGCGCAACCTTTTGTCCGATTTTTGCATCCCTGAAGTGCAGACTGTTGGTTTGCATTCCTCAATGAATTGTTTCATTTGTCCCTTGTTGTGAAGTTTACTCCGTTGCGTTTGCTTTTTCGTGGTGCTTTGTGCACCTTTTGGGTACTCCCAGTGCAAGCCCAGCAGCCGGTGAAGCACGAGGTTTTGGGTACCGCCACAGTAGTGGCCAAGCCGTCGGACCGGGCACGTGAAGTCATGCGCGCTGCCATCGCTCAACGCAGCGTTTTGGCGCAACGGATGGAGTCTTTTCAGTGCACCACGTACGCCAAATCTTCCTACCGCGAGGGAGACGGTGTTCGTTTACGCGAACAATTGGCCGTCACCCGGTACTTGGGGCCGGGCAAAATGAGCGATGAGATTTTATTGTTCGACGACCACAAGGCAGGGCCTCGCGGGGGGCAGTCGGTGGAAATCAATGCGACGCTGTCCTTTGATCGGCAAGACAACATTGCGCCGCGTCAGTTTGTGGCCCAGGATGGAGCGCACTTTTACGACGGCTGGAAGGATTTTGACCTCAACCTCTACCGAGGCAGTTTGGAGCTGCCGCGCCTTTTGCCTGCTGCCGTACCGTCCCCCTTGGCAGACGATGCCTGGGTGCACTACAAATTCACTTTATTGGACATCGACTCCGTGCGTGGACACACCGAGTACCGCATTGGTGTAGGACCGTCGGCCTTGGCGGCTCCCGGTTTTGTGGGCGAATTAACGGTGGAAGACAGCGCTTGGAGTGTGGTTCGGTTTGTCTGGCGTGTCCCGGAAGGTTTACGCCTGGGCACCCTGGGCCGTGTGGTGGTGGTTCAGGAACACGGCTGGGCCGGAGAGGACCTTGCCCGTAGGGCTTTGGTACCGATGCAACGTACGGTTCGGTACCGTCTGGATGCGTTTACCTTGGATACCGGGTCGCTCAAACTGTACCATTCGGGATGGCAAATCAATCCGCCGCTGCGTGTGGCGGACGTGGGCCTGGCGGTGGTTCGTTTTGCGCCGGGGGCAGAAGAGGCGGGCGATGCGGCTTGGGCCGCGGTACGACGTGCACCGTTGACCGTGGAGGAGCGTCGGTTTGCCACCAAGCAAGACAGCCTCTTGGTCTACCGATCGTCGGATGCCTACATTGACTCCGTGGATGCGGAGTACAACAAGCTTCGTTGGTGGGAGCCTTTGGTCTCGGGCATTGGCTACCGATCGCGCGTGAAGGGCTACGCGTGGAACATCGATCCTTTGGTGGCCCAAATGCGGTTTTTTGGCGTGGGCGGTTACCGCCACAACGTGGGCGGCGCCTACGAGCGCACGCTGGCCAATCAGCGCCGATGGGAGATCCGTGGGTGGAGCGGGAAATCTGGAACGAATGGTCGAAGTCGGGATCACCCGCGATGGACCTG
>CAYXHJ010000123.1:4819-5790 GCA_964464855.1 uncultured Owenweeksia sp.
GCGCACGCTGCCCAATCAACGCCGTTGGGAAATCCGCGGGGACGTGGACTACGGAGTGGTGAATCAGGACGTAAAAGGCCAACTGGCCTGGACCTACACCTACAAACCGTTGAAATTTGGTCAATTGCGGTTGGCCGTAGGGGATCAGTACGTGCAAATCAACTCCTACGAACCCATTTTGGGAACGTTTGCACGCGGCAACTACGCACGGAAGATTTCGTTTTCCGGAAGCCACCGTTTGGAGGTGCGCAACGGGTTGTACGTGCGCACTTCTTTTGATTTTGCCGCCCGACGGTCCATCGACAATCTGCGTTTGGAAGAATGGGCCAACGCCCTTTTTGGCGAATTAAACCAACCGCAACCGTTCCGTCCGTACACCGTCTCCCTTTTGGGCTTGGAGGTACTGTACCGCCCCGGGCAGCGCTACCTGCTGCGCGGAAACCGCAAGATTGCCCTGGGGTCGCCGTATCCGGACTTCACCTTCCGCCTGCAACAGGGGGTGCCCGGCCTTTTGGGCGGCATGGTGGGCTTTACCTCGCTGCGCTTTGAGGTGTCCGATAACTGGGAGCATCCGCGTTGGGGGTACACCCGCTGGTCTGCCGGTGCGGGTGGTTTTTTGGCTCGAAATCTGGACAGCATTCGGTTTATTGAACACAAGTTTTTTCGCGGGTCGGACCAAGCTATTTTTTCGAACCCCAGCAACTCGCTGCAGGCTTTGGATTCCACCTACCACACCGCTCGTCCGTATCTGGAATTTTACGGCGTGCACCACTTTGCGCACAGCCCGTTGGACTACGTGCCCGTCGTCAAACGATTGCGGGCCACACCGGTGGTGGGCGGCGGCGGCATGTTCATCGGCGAAGCCAATTGGCTGCATTTGGAAGCCTATGCGGGCATTGAGGTTCCGTTCCGTTTGTGGGACCAGCGGGTGCGCTACGGCATGTATTGGGTCCGACGCATTGGCGAACCCA
>CAYXHJ010000124.1:0-5762 GCA_964464855.1 uncultured Owenweeksia sp.
GTAGTGGTCAAACAAAACGTCTTGAGCTACAGCGCTGAAGTGGCGCAGTGTTGGGGAAAAGTGACGGCGAAAAGCACGGACTTCCGGGTGGGCGTCGGTGAATTGATCGATGGCCCGATGCAAACGGATGCCGCGAGCCAAATCCAAGGGGTAAGCAGACCAATCGCGTCCTTTGACGCCGTCGGCCATGAAGTTGCCCACGCGCACCAGCCCTCCGCCGGGGGAGAGGTGCAGGTGGGCCAGGAAGTTCATCCCTGTGCGAAAATTTCGAAAGAAAAGCTCTCCATGATGGGATTGGCCAAAAGCTGCGTGCAAGCGGCTTCCACCTTCTCTGTAGCTTCCTCTTTGCTGTTGGCCTCAACCTCCAGCGTGATGTGCTTGCCAATGCGCACGTTGCCAATCTCAGACAAGCCCATGGAGGCCATGCTCTGACCTACGGTCTTGCCTTGAGGGTCAAACAATGCTTTGTGGGGCATGACGTCAATTTCAGCGCGAAATTTCATGGGAAGCGGTTTTCTAGGGTAGATGCTGTGAGGTACAAAGGTACAAAAAGGAGGGCAGCAAAGGCGCCGTTCAACACGAGAAATGCCCCAATTAAAGAAGCGGCAAATCCGAGGCGGTAGCGCAGACCCCACAAGGTGCTGGGCCACTTTTTCAGAGAAAACAAGGGCCATTCGGCGTTCATGGCGAAGGCGGAAAACAGCGAAAAGGCAGCGGTAACGGGCAATAACGGGAAGTTATCCGAGGCGGGAAGTACCACGGCCATCAGGTACCCGGTGACCATCAAGGCGTTGGCCGGCGTGGGGACCCCAATGAAGGAGTCGGACTGACGGGTGTCTAAGTTGAAACGTGCCAAGCGGTAGATGCTGCCCAGGGCAAGGGGGGCCGCCACCGCCAGTGATAGGAACCAGGCCGAACCGGGGTTCCGCTCCTGCAGCAGAAAGAACAGGGCCAGGGAAGGAGCGGCGCCAAAAGTGACGGCGTCGGCCAAGGAATCCAACTGCAAGCCCAACGGGCCGGCAACCCCCAGTTTGCGGGCTACCCATCCGTCAAAAACGTCCAGCAGCAAGGCCAAGCCCAGGAACAGCGCAAAGGGATGATCTTCGCGGAAGGCGTCGGCACCGTACAGGGCAACGCTGGCCACCGCGCCCAGGCCGCAAAAGAGGTTGCCCAGCGTTAGGGAATTGGGGATCCAGACTCTGTTCATACCCAACAAAAGTAGGTACCTTTGGGGTTATGCAACGCAATCCTTGGTTTTTGGCGGTCCTTTCTGCCTTGCTTTTGGTGCTTTTTTGGCCCGCGGCCTTGTATCCATTGCCCGGCGCGGAATTCATTCCTCCATTGGGTGTTTTGGTGGGGTTTGTGCCTTTGATGCTTTTGGAAAAAGACCTGCGGGAGCGGAACCGGGGCGGATGGACATTTTTTGGTTTTGCGTTGCTCGCCATGGCATTATTCAACTTGGGCACCACCTGGTGGGTGGCCGGTGCGCATTGGAGCGGGGTGGCGGCTACGGTCACCATCAACGGCTCGCTCATGGCGGGCGCTTGGGCCGGATATGCCTTTGCCGCGCGGCGCGGAGGAGAACGCATGGCGTTTTGGACTTTGGTCTCGTTGTGGTTGGCGTTGGAGCAGCTGCACGCGCATTGGGACGTGGCGTTTCCGTGGTTGGATTTGGGGCACAGCATGGCCACCGTTCCGTGGGCGGTGCAGTGGTACGCATTCACCGGCCCCGCGGGCGGAACGGTCTGGATCCTGGCCATCAATGCTGCCGTGGCGGTGGCGTGGCAGAACCGAGCGGAGTCCTCCACGCTGAGGCGCTGGCACCTTCCCGTATTGTTGTTGGTGGGACCTCTGGCGCTGTCCGGCGTGCTTTGGACGCAAAAGGGCGACATCGCGGGGACGGAGCCACCGTTGACCGCCCGGGTAGCCGTGGTGCAGCCGAACATTGATCCGTATACCGAAAAATTTGAATTGCCTGAACTTTGGCAAGTTTCGCAAACGCTGGACCGCCTGAAGAAAGACCGACCCGCCAACGCTCCGGCCTTGGACTGGGTGGTGTTTCCGGAAACGTTTTTGCCCCGCGGCATTGAGGAAGACCGGCTTCAAACCTCCGTCTCGCTGCAACCGCTGGCGGACTACAGCAAGGCAACCGGCAGCAACGTGTTGGTGGGCGCAA
Organism: uncultured Owenweeksia sp.; assembly: GCA_964464855.1. Lineage (GTDB taxonomy): Bacteria > Bacteroidota > Bacteroidia > Flavobacteriales > Schleiferiaceae > CAMDTE01. The sequence continues at coordinate 2,177 of CAYXHJ010000124.1, forward strand.
CTACCTACGCACTGGTGGACGAACCGTCGGACGCATCCCGCGCCACGGGCGACGGACGTTGGTACGAAACCTACAATTCTTCCCTGTGGCTGGATTCGTCTGGCCTTCGCGGCACTTACCACAAATCCAAGTTGGTGGTGGGCGTGGAGCGCATGCCCTTCATTGGGTACCTCAAACCATTGCTGGGCGACGCCGCCATTGCCCTGGGCGGCACCTCCGGCACCTTAGGCACACAGCACCAGCGGGAAGTGTTTGGCGATCAACCCGGCTTGTTGCGCGCGGCACCCGTCGTCTGCTGGGAACAGGATTTCTCCGACTACGTCACCGAATACGTGCGTTTGGGCGCCAATTTCTTGGCCGTTCAAACGAACGACGGATGGTGGGGCAATACCCCGGGCCACATCCAGCACCTGCACTACGCCCGTTTGCGCGCCGTAGAAACCGGTCTGTGGGTGGTGCGCTCCGCCAACACCGGGGTCAGCGCCGTCATCGACCACCGCGGAACCGTTTTGCAGCGCTTGGACTGGGACCGCGCCGGTCATTTGGAAGCTAATGTGCCCGACGTCCGCTACGAGCCCACCTACTACAGCCGTTCCGGAAATTATCTGGGCGGGATGTCCGTTTGGTTGGCACCGCTTTTGCTGTTGTCTGTATGGGTGAAAACCCGAACCAAACGCTGAGAAAACCCTCGGTCAACCTACCTTTGTACCATGAATTACGACGTTGTTGTTATTGGATCAGGCCCTGGGGGCTACGTTTGCGCCATTCGCTGTGCCCAGTTGGGCTTTAAAACCGCTTTGGTGGAGAAATACTCCACTTTAGGAGGTACGTGCCTCAACGTGGGCTGCATCCCATCTAAAGCCCTGTTGGACTCCTCCGAGCACTATTACAACGCCGTCCACCACTTTGCTGAACACGGAATAGAAGGTGCAGCCCCTCAAGTCAATTTGCCGAAGATGATCGAACGGAAGCAGTCCGTCATCGACACCACCGTGGGCGGGATTGATTTTTTGATGAAGAAAAACAACATCGACGTCCTCCGCGGCGTAGGTTCCTTTGTGGATGCCCACACCGTGGCGGTGGCCGGCGCCGAGGGCACTACCAACGTCACCGCCAAGTACGTGGTGGTAGCCACCGGCTCCAAGCCCATTGAGCTGCCGTTTGCCAAGTTTGACAAAGAGCGCATCATTTCGTCCACCGAAGCTCTGAAGCTGCAGGAAGTCCCCAAGCACCTCATGGTGATTGGCGGTGGCGTCATTGGCCTGGAGTTGGGCTCCGTGTACCAACGATTGGGTGCTAAAGTTACGGTAATCGAGTACGCAGAATCCTTGCTTCCCACCATGGATGTGGCTATGGGCAAAGAGATGCAACGCGTTCTGAAGAAACAAGGTTTGGACATCCAATTGTCCACCAAAGTGGAAGCCGTGGAGCGATCCGGCAACGAAGTCACCGTGCGCGCCGTCAACAAAAAAGGCGAGCCGGTTTCCTGGACCGGTGATTACTGCTTGGTTTCTGTGGGCCGACGCCCCTACACCGACGGTTTGAACCTCGCCGCAGCCGGCTTGGCTACCGACGATCGCGGCCGCATTGCAGTAAACGACCACCTGCAAACCGCAGTGCCCCACATCTACGCCATTGGCGACGTCGTACGCGGTGCCATGTTGGCGCACAAAGCGGAGGAAGAAGGTGTTTTGGTGGCGGAAACGTTGGCGGGCGAGAAGCCGCACATCCACTACCATTTGATTCCCAACGTGGTCTATACTTGGCCGGAAGTGGCGGGCGTGGGCTACACGGAACAGGAGTTGAAGGCCTCCGGCCGCAACTTTAAATCCGGCAGCTTCCCCATGCGTGCCTTGGGCCGCTCGCGAGCTTCGGGTGACACCGACGGCTTGGTGAAAATTTTGGCCGACGCCCAAACCGACGAAGTTTTGGGGGTACACATTGTAGGCGCCCGAGCGGCAGATTTGATTATGGAAGGTGTAGTGGCCATGGAATTCCGCGCTTCGGCGGAGGATATTGCCCGCATCAGCCACGGCCACCCCACGTATTCGGAGGCGATGAAGGAAGCAGCATTGGACGCTACCGCGAAGCGCTCCATCCATAGCTAATTTTCGCGTGAAGTACCACCGGCACCCCTGGGAGGCGTCGGTCGACGCCGTGCGCGCGGCCGTCCTGTCCGAGGACCGTCCCGGGTTTGTTTGGTTGGAAACGCAATCCGTCGATTCGTACGGCAGTGTGGGTTGGTTGGCGGCGGGTGGCCCCAGAAAGTGGCACCGTCCGGAGCATCCAAGCGGTGCGGCAACCAATGGCGATTGGAAAGCCCTCGTTGCGGCCTGGCGCGCTCAACCCACTTGGTGGCTGGGCATGCTCTCCTACGATTTGAAATCGGTGTTTGAGCCCACGGTGCCCCAACCCCAAGACCGACGCCCGGAAGAACCGGACTTTCTCTTTTTTGAGCCCGGCTGGGTGGCGTACGCCGATTCCCAAGGCATTTGGTTGGAGCTCCACCCGGAATACTCCCGAGCGGAGTTTGACGCGTGGTGGACCGTCCGAGGAGATTCTGCGGCATCATTCCCGTCAAACGTTTATCCAGAAACCACTCAGCACAACGCTTCGTTTATCGTTTCTCCAACGCAAGGCCACTACCAAACCGCTGCGGAGACCCTTCTGGAAGCCATGCGCCAAGGGTCCATTTACGAGGCCAATTTGTGCATGCCTTGGGTGGTTTCCGGGGTGCAGGATGCGGCCCAATTGTATGTGCGGTGGAAGGAACGCGCGCAGCCGCCGCAGGGCGGCTGCGCGCGCTTCCCCGGCGTCGCCGTGGTCAGCGGAAGCCCGGAGCGCTACCTGCAAGTTCGGGGCAGAACCGTTCGGTCGCGGCCCATCAAAGGCACGGCGCCCCGGACCTCAGATCCGGTAGCCGATGCCGCTGCTGTGCGTGAACTGTCGGGCAGCAGTAAGGAACGCGCAGAAAACACCATGGTGGTGGACGTGGTGCGCAACGATCTTTCCCGCGTGGCCCTTCCCGGCAGCGTACGCGTGCCCCAATGGTGCGAAGTGGAAACCTTTCCTACCGTGCACCAAATGGTCTCTACCGTAGAGGCGCAACTTGCGGATCCCTACGATGTTTGGGACGTCATTGCCGTTAGTTTTCCGATGGCGAGCATGACGGGGGCTCCCAAAATTGAAGCCATGAAGCAAATCAATGCCGTGGAGGGCTTTGCTCGCGGTTGGTACAGCGGTGCGCTGGGCTACGTTCGCCCCAACGGAGATGCGGATTTCAACGTAATCATCCGCTCCGCCGTGGTGGGCTCCCAGGTCCGACTTGCTGCCGGAAGCGCCCTGACTTTGGCCGCCAATCCACAAAGCGAATGGGAAGAGTGCCAATTAAAAGTTAATCCCTTACTGGAACTCGCTCGTGGCTAAGTTAAAAGGGTTTGCAATCGATTTGCCCTGGAATCCGCCTGTTGATCCCGTGGTGGTCCTTGTTTCCGGGGGGTTGGATTCCACCGTGCTCGCCCACCTGTTGGCCGAGGTCGGCTTGTTGGCCGGAATGTACCACGCTAACTACGGTTTGCGCGGCGCA
>CAYXHJ010000125.1:0-2884 GCA_964464855.1 uncultured Owenweeksia sp.
TTCCGCCGGAAACAATATGATAACCAAAGGATTGCAGCGCAGCAGCCAATGCTTGGGCGTTCTTTTTAACTTGGAGGATGTAGTTGAAGTACTCATCGGTCAGCGCTTCCCCAAATGCCACTGCCTTCGCACCTATGACGTGCTCCAAAGGACCGCCTTGAATTCCTGGAAAAACAGCCCCGTCGATCAATGAACTCATGCTCCGAACTTCACCTTTGGGCGTAGTCAGTCCAAACGGATTGTCGAAGTCTTGCCCCATTAAAATCATTCCTCCTCGCGGACCGCGCAGGGTTTTGTGGGTGGTAGTGGTCACGAAATCGCAATGCGGCAGCGGGTCGTTTAACAATCCGCGTGCAATAAGCCCGGATGGATGGGAAATATCCGCCAACAATAAGGCATCAACTTCGTCCGCTATTTCACGAAATTGTTCGTAGTCCAAGTCCCGGCTGTACGCCGAAGCTCCACAGATGATCATTTTGGGCTTCTCCCGATGCGCAACTTCGCGAACGGTATCGTAATTAACCAATCCCGTTTCACGATCCACACCATAAAAAACAGCGCGATACGTCTTTCCGGAAAAATTGACCGGAGAGCCGTGGGTCAAATGCCCACCGTGACTCAAGTCAAACCCCATGATCGTATCACCGGGCTTCAAACAAGCAAGGTAAACAGCCGCATTGGCCTGAGAACCGCTGTGTGGCTGGACATTAACAAAATCTGCATTGAACAAGGTTTTTGCTCGCTCTCTTGCCAGATCTTCCACCAAATCGACCACCTCGCAACCGCCGTAGTAACGCTTGCCCGGATAGCCTTCGGCATACTTATTGGTCAAAATGGAGCCCTGAGCTTCAAGTACTTGAGGACTCACGTAATTCTCGGAAGCGATGAGCTCCAAACCGTTGGTTTGACGCACCCGTTCGCGTTCGATCAGTTCAAATAAAGCGTTGTCGCGTTGCATAATTTGGTACTATCTTGGATAGCAAAAGTAGGCCAAAATGATCGACGCCAATCGCCCGGAGCTAACCAGCTGGCTCTCTGTAAGTCAGGACTCTGATTTCCCCATACAGAACCTTCCTTTCGGGGTTTTTTCAACTCATTCTTCTCCGGCTGTATGCGGTACACGCATCGGGGACTTCGTTGTGGATTTGGACGCGCTTCAACGTTTGGACTATTTGGAAGGATTGGGGCTGCCCGACGGTCTTTTTGCCCAAGACAACCTGAACACCTTTATTTCGTGCGGTAAAAACACCTGGTCCTCCGTTCGGCTGCGCATTTCTCAGCTCTTTCGTTCGGAAAGCACTTTTACCTTGAAAGACAACAAAGAGCACCGGGAGCGATGCATCTTGCCGCTGAGCGCAGTGCGCATGCACCTCCCGGCCCGTATTGGCGACTACACGGATTTTTATGCCAGCCGAGACCACGCAACCAACGTGGGTAAAATGTTCCGAGATCCGGAAAATGCCTTGTTGCCCAATTGGTTGCACTTACCGGTGGGGTACCACGGCCGTGCCAGTACGGTAGTTGTGAGCGGTACAGACATTTACCGTCCAAACGGCCAACGCAAAGGCCCCAACGACCCCATACCGGTCTTTGGACCGTCGGTTAAAATGGATTTTGAATTGGAAGTGGGTTTTCTTACCGGTCAAGGCCCTAAAATGGGCGACTGGATTTCAACAAAAGATGCTGAAGACTACATATTTGGACTGGTTCTCTTCAACGATTGGAGCGCTCGGGATCTTCAGCAATGGGAATACGTTCCATTGGGACCTTTCCTGGGTAAGAATTTTGCAAGCAGTATGTCCCCATGGGTGGTCACCTTGGAGGCCTTAGCTTCATGCCGTATGGATGGTCCGGTTCAAATTCCTCAGCCACTGCCCTACTTGGAGCAACCCGCGAACAGCCACATTAACTTAAACTTGGAGGTTGCGCTAGCCCCAAGCGGCAAAGAAGAAACCGTGATTTCCCGGACCAATTTCTCCAACATGTATTGGAGCATGGCCCAGCAATTGGCACACCACACGTGCAACGGATGCGCCATTAATGCTGGTGATTTGCTGGCATCGGGTACCATTTCCGGACCGGATCCAGATTCTTTTGGATCGCTTTTGGAATTGAGCTGGAACGGCACCAAACCTGTGGAACTTGACAACGGTGCAAATCGCTCTTTTTTGGAAGACGGAGACACGCTCATTCTTCGTGGACATGCGGTTAACAACTCCGTTCGTATTGGTTTTGGTGAAGTCCGAGGAACACTTTTACCCGCCAAAGCTTGGAAAGCGTAGTATCCAATCGGTACCGAAGCCTGCTCCGATCGATGGAGGGCAAGGCAGACGAGAAAGACAAGGAGCTCGTCAAGCGTGCTTTTGACTTGGCGAACGACGCCCACAAAAATGTCAAGCGCAAGTCTGGAGAGCCGTACATCGTGCATCCTTTGGACGTTGCGCTCATTGTCGCAAAAGAAATTGGTTTGGGGCCTACCTCCATTGCGGCTGCCTTGCTTCACGATGTAGTGGAGGACTCGGACTACACTTTGGAGGAAATCGAACGACTTTTCGGACCGACGGTTGCGCGTTTGGTAGACGGACTGACGAAAATTGCCGGTGTTTTTGATCAGGACACCTCCGTTCAAGCGGAGAACTTCCGCAAAATGTTGATTTCCATTTCGGACGACGTGCGTGTCATTTTAATCAAAATGGCCGACCGTTTGAACAACATGCGCACATTGGACTCCATGCCCGCGCACAAGCAGTTGAAGATTGCCTCCGAAACGTTGTTCATTTTTGCTCCCTTGGCCCACCGAATGGGCTTGTATGCATTCAAGACGGAGTTTGAAGATCTATCGTTAAAATACACAGAGCCCGATACGTTTCGCGCGATTGATGAA
>CAYXHJ010000125.1:2894-5704 GCA_964464855.1 uncultured Owenweeksia sp.
ACATTTTCCTGATGTGCAGCTTGTAACCGCCTGGATTGATGAAAAACTCAACGAGCGGAAGGAAAACGACTACCGTTATTTGAGACGGTTCTCCAATCGGATTAAAGACCTGGTGAAGCAAACCGGCTTGGACGCCACAGTTAAGGAGCGAACCAAGAGCATTTACAGCATCCGTCGAAAGATGGTCAACCAAGGCGTTCGTTTTGAAGAGGTTTACGATAAGTATGCGATTCGGGTAATTCTCAACACCCCTGTGGAGCGTGAAAAGGAACAGTGTTGGCAAGTGTATTCGTTAATCACCAGTTTGTACCGACCAAACCCAAGAAGACTCAGGGATTGGATTACCACCCCAAAATCCAACGGGTACGAATCACTGCACACAACGGTCATGGGGCCAGAGGGGCACTGGATTGAGGTGCAAATACGTACTGCGCGCATGGACGATATGGCGGAGAAAGGGTATGCCGCGCATTGGAAATACAAGGAAGACTCCTCGTCCAACAGTCAATTGGACGCTTGGGTAGACCAAGTACGCCAAGTACTTGACAATCAAGATGAAAACGCGATTGATTTTGTTGACAACTTTAAACTTCAGTTGGTCAATGAAGAAATCATGGTATTCACGCCACAAGGCGAAATTCGTCGATTGCCCAAAGGTGCGACCGCTTTGGATATTGCGTACGACATCCACACCAATTTGGGTCACCATACCCTAGGCGCAAAAGTGAACGGCAAATTGGTGGCCTTGGATTTTCCATTGAGCAGTGGGGATCAGGTGGAAGTCATCAGTACGGACAAGCAGCATCCGCAAGATGCTTGGTTGCAGTGGGCGGTAACTCCGCGCGCATTGAATGCCATACGTCAAGCCTTGCGCGATCAAAACCAACGTGCTGCTGGGGACGGTAAAAAAACACTCGACCGAATGCTCAAGGCAGCAAAGCTGAGCAATTCACAGAGCACAACGCAATTGATGCTGAATTTTTTTGGCCTGCGCACCCCGCAAGAACTGCATTTGAGAATTGGCCAAGGTACCATCAAGGCGGAACAAATTCGTCATTTCTTGCGCGAGGAATCAGGTGGTTTTTACAATTACTTGCGTCGACGTTTCTCTCGGTCGCAGCGTTTGAGTTCCTCAAGTGAGGTCCAAAAAAATCTAGATACTATCTCCGATAATACGCTGGTTTTTGGTCCAGAAGAATTGCTTTTGGAGCACACTTTGGCCATGTGTTGCCGTCCCATACCCGGCGACGATGTTTTTGGTTACCTCCACCCTGCCGACGGAATTATTGTCCACCGCTCCGACTGTTCCAAAGCCATCGCCATACAAAGTCGTTTTGCACAACGCACCATAGTTGCCAAATGGAAAAACAGCGATAATCGCCGATTCACCGCTTTTTTACGCCTGCAAGGTATGGATACACAGGGTTTGATTCACAACGTTACACGGATCATATCCAATGACTTACGTATAGACATTCGCTCCCTTTCCATCTCAGGTGATCACGGCGTGTTTCAAGGCGACCTCATGGTCTCCGTTGAAGACAAAGGTCACTTAAATAATTTAATTAAGAAACTCAAAGAAGTGCCTGGTGTTGAAAAGGTTGATCGTTTGAACACCCCACCAAAGTCACGCTAAGGCAATCCGATGTACTTGTGCGTTTGAAGCGACAACCTCCAGCTTGGGTTGCGTTCAATGTAGCCAATGATATCTGGCAATGATTTGTCCCTCTTGCTCCATTCGGGCTGCAAAAATTTTTGCGCACCAACGTTGATTTCGCTGGCGTGCTTCTCGGCCCATCGAAAATCATCGCCGTTGTACACAATGACTTTCAACTCGTGCGCCACACGGTACCATTCCGGTCGAGGTGATTTGGTTTTCTTGGGCGATAAACAGATCCAGTCCCATGTTCCTGTTAAGGGATAAGCGCCGGATGTTTCCAAATGGACCTTGAGTCCCGCTGCATGCAGAGCCGCTGTCAGCGGTTCCATGTTCCACATTAATGGTTCACCACCCGTAACGACAACCGTCGGGGAACCAGATGCTACCGCATTTTGCACCATCGTCTTCAAAGGTGTTACGGGGTGTACATCGGCGTTCCACGATTCTTTTACATCGCACCAATGACATCCAACATCGCACCCGCCTATGCGAAGGAAATAAGCGCTTGAACCGGTGTAAGCCCCCTCACCTTGCAAGGTTAAAAATTCTTCCATCAAAGGAAGATTTTGCGCGGGATCAACGGAGGCCATGCGCAGCTTTCAACGTATTCATCAACAATCCTACCCGAGTCATTAAACCAACTCCGCCGGGCACAGGCGTAACCGCACTTGCAACCTTCTGAGCCGACAGAAAATCTACGTCGCCCACCAACCTGGACTTGCCATCGCGTTCCACGCGATTGATGCCAACGTCTATGACCACGGCACCCGGTTTCAACCAGGAACCCAAAATGAATTCCGGCTTTCCAATAGCAGCAACCACAATATCTGCGTTTTTAAGATGCTCCTCCAAGCCTTCGGTTCGGCTGTGTACCAGCGTAACGGTAGCGTTTCCAGCCGCCGTGTTTTGGCTCAAAAGGATGCTGATGGGAGAACCTACAATGTGGCTACGCCCAACAACAACTGCGTGTTTTCCGGCAGTGGGTACATTAAAATGCTCCAACAACAACAAAATTCCGTAGGGCGTTGCGGGGATGAATGTAGGCAAACCAAGTGCCATACGCCCTACGTTCTCCGGGTGAAAGCCGTCAACATCCTTGGCAGGGTCGATTGCCAACAAAACCTCATGCTCGTCTATGTGGTCCGGGAGG
>CAYXHJ010000126.1:0-5677 GCA_964464855.1 uncultured Owenweeksia sp.
CAAAGGAGTTGAAGCGGCGCGCGTCAGTGCCGTGGGACGCGGAGAATTCCAGCCACTGGTGCCGAATGATACTCCGGAAAACAAAGCGAAGAACCGCCGTACGGAAATCATCATCAGTCCGCGTTTGGATGCACTGGCGCAGCTTGTTGGCCCGTCGGCACCCAAGAAGTAAGCGGTTCATTGTTCTTTCGGGCCGAACCCGTATCGAGCTTGAAGTAAGGATTCAAGTAGATCCTTATCCAAATAAGGCGCTGACCAGGTGTTCCATTTTTTGCACGGGAACCACCAGTAATCCGGGGAAGGCGTTGGACTTCAATCCGGGTTGAGCGGCGGTAAACAGCGTGTCAAAGCCCAGTTTTTGGGCTTCTGCGGCGCGCTGATCCAGCCGTTGTACCGGTCGAATCTCACCCGCCAAACCCACTTCGCCCGCAAAGCAAACGCCTTTGGGCAAGGCCTGGTCCGTATCTGAGCTGAGGATGGCCGCCACCACGGCCAAATCCAACGCGGGGTCGTCTACGCGAAGACCTCCCGTGATGTTGAGGAAGACGTCCTTGGCGCCCAAACGAAAACCGCATCGTTTTTCCAATACGGCCAAAAGCATGTTGAGCCTGCGGGCGTCAAAACCGGTGGAAGAACGTTGTGGAGTGCCGTATACCGCGGTACTGACCAAGGCCTGAACCTCCAACAACAAGGGACGCGCCCCTTCCATCATCACACCTACGGCGGTGCCGCTGAGTTCTTCGCTGCGCTGAGAAAGCAAAAAGCCCGACGGATTTAACACGGGCACCAATCCGGCGGCGTCCATCTGGTACAGGCCAATTTCAGCCGTGGAACCGAATCGGTTTTTGTGGGCACGCAAGAGACGGTACAGGTGGTTTTGGTCGCCTTCAAATTGCAAAACAACGTCCACCATGTGCTCCAGTACTTTTGGGCCGGCCAAGGTTCCTTCTTTGGTGATGTGCCCAATGAGTAGAACCGGTACGTGGTGGCTCTTGGCATAACGCAAAAACTCTGCGGCACTTTCCCGAATCTGGGAGACGCTTCCGGGTGCGGCCTCCAATGCCGGACTGTGCAAGGTTTGAATGGAATCGATCACCAATACTTCCGGACGCATTTTTTCAGCGTGTTCCAGGATGGACGACGTAGAGGTTTCCGTGAGGATGGAGCAACCGTCCCCTTCAAAGCCAATGCGGTCTGCCCGCATCCGGATTTGTTGGGCGCTTTCCTCGCCGGAGACGTAGAGAACGCGTTGCGGGAGGCGCAGTGCCAATTGGAGCATCAACGTGGATTTGCCGATTCCGGGTTCCCCCCCCAGCAAAACCAACGAGCCGGGAACCAAACCACCGCCCAAAACGCGGTCTAACTCGGCATCCCCTGTGGCGGTACGGGCCTCTTGTCCCAAGGTAACTTCTGAAAGTGGGCGGGGAACGCTGCGTTTTCCGGAGTCTGGATCCACAAAGCGCGGCGTGCGCGAATCGGCCGTTTCGGTAATTTCTTCCACCAACGTGTTCCAGGCACGGCAGCTTCTGCACTGTCCTTGCCATTGCGCGTGGGCAGTGCCGCACGCCTGACACATCCAGGCTTTTTTAACCTTGGCCACGTTCGCTCGTTTTTTTGCGCAGAAAAGCCAGGCCCGCAAAACCGACGGTCCCGGACAAGAGCATCATGGCGGTTTGGGACGAGTGAACCACTGTCGCGAAGATCAATCCGTCGGCCATGGGCACCCCCGTGACCCACAAAGCCGAGGTAACGAATACGTGGTACGTACCAAACCCCCCGGGAGCCGGAACAATATAGCTAAACGTGGCGGACATCATCACAAACAGAGCATGAGCTAGGGTGATGTTTGACGTTGCAGGCAAGGCGAAGAACATGATGTAGACCATCAAAAAGTAGCAGGCCCAGATGCCCAAGGTGTGCCCCCAAAATCCGGCGGGGTTGTCCAGCCGGGCGACGGAACGGAGCCCGGCGAGCAGTCCTTGCACAAAATCAACTACCTTATTTTTGATTGAATCCCAACCCCACCGACGCACGGCCCAGAAGGTTGCAGCACCCAATGCATGAAGCGCCAATAGCAGCCATCCCCAAACGGGAACCCCTGAGGGAGCCGCGTCGGCCGGTTCGGCTGCAGCGGACGTGTCGCCCGCTCCATTCACCCGTCCAAATTCGGTTACGGCGTTGGGCAATGCCTGCAGCTCGGTCCAATTCAAACCCAAAACCAGCGCCACCAAGGCGAGGGCCATGACGAGGTCAATGATGCGTTCCATGACCACGGTTCCCAAAGCTTTGTCTACCGGCACGGAACCGGACTGCTGAATGGCCGTGCAACGCGCCACTTCACCGCCGCGCGGCACCACCAAGTTGACCAAATAGGACAGAGCAACCGAATGCACGGCCGCCGGGGCGCTGACCGGATGCTCGATGGAGCGGAGCACAATGCGCCAGCGGTAGGCACGAAACACCACTGCTAAATAGCCCAGCCCAATACTCGCAGCAACCAAGTAGGGATTCGCTTTGCGCATGCCGTCCCACAGCTCCCGCGGATCCATCCCTTGGAAGGCAAAGGCCAAAAGCCCGGCGGTCAGTCCCAGCAGGACCAGTGTTTTAATGATTTGCTTGGCCATAGTTGGGATCCTGCTGAACGCTTGAGGATGCGGTTATTTTAGGAGGTTGGTCTGTTCGTCTGGAAAAACCAAGGTTGGGGTGTGCGATGCTGCCTCTGCAGCGTCTACATGGCAGTAGGCCAAGATGATGATCAGGTCACCGGCTTGGACTTTTCGTGCAGCGGGTCCGTTTAGGGTGATGGTTCCACTGCCGGCAGGACCCGGAATGGCATAGGTATCCAACCGTTCGCCGTTGTTGATGTTGACGATGCTGACCTTCTCCCCTTCTACCAATCGGGCGGCCGCCATTAGATCACGGTCAATGGTGATGGAACCGATGTAATTGAGGTCCGCCCCCGTGACGCGCACGCGGTGGATTTTGGATTTGAGCAATTCCAGCAACATGGCGGCAAAGGTAGGTTATTCCACCGGAAGGTTGTCGATGAGGCGCACGTTTCCGGCACGCACAACGGCAAAATAATGGGCCGGGATTGTTGGGTCGACGGGCAGCGTGTCCGGCAGTAATTCCAACGTCTGCGGTTGGGCCAAGTCCAGGTATTCTACTTCCAATTCTGGGGATAGGTGGACGTGGTTTTCAAATTTTAGACGGGCGGCGGCGGGCGTTGCGCCTGCGCGCAACGCCGCTGCGGCAAGCCGCAGCCCCGCATAAATGCGGGGCGCCGCCGCCCTTTGCTCCGGCGTGAGCAACAAATTTCGGCTGCTCATCGCCAAGCCGTCGGCCTCGCGAACGGTGGGGCACGCCACCACCCGGGGCGTTCCGCCCCGGAGGGCTACCAACCGTCGTACAACCGCAACTTGCTGAAAATCCTTGGCTCCAAAATAGGCGTTGTCGGGCGAGACGTGGTTGAACAGCGCGTCCACCACGGTAGCAACCCCTTGAAAATGGCCCGGACGTGCCGCACCCTCCATGCGCGTGTCCAGGCCATCCAAGTTGTATTCAGCAGATTGCACGCCGTCGGGGTACAATTCGTTCGCTTGCGGAAAATACACGGCATCCGTCCCCAAAGACTCCAAAGCCAAACAGTCGGCCTCGGTGGTGCGGGGGTACGAGGCCAAGTCGTTTGGGTTGTTGAATTGCGTGGGATTTACAAAAATGCTCACCACCACGTGCGTGTTTTCATTTTGCGCTGCGCGCACCAAGGCCAAGTGCCCGTTGTGCAAGGCTCCCATGGTGGGCACAAAGCCCACGGAGACCGAATCGCCTTGTTTCCAGCGCGCAAGCAAGTTCCGCAGTGCGGCTAAGGATGATACAATCTCCATAAAAAGTGCGTTTTGCGCCGTAAAATTCCGTAATTTTGCGGACTGTACCGCAACTTATGGAGCCAAAGCGCATTTTGTACGTCGCCCAATCGATGCATCCGTACTTGTCGGAGACCATCTTGGCAGAACACGCCTTGGCGTTTCCCAAGCGAATGAACGAACTCGGCAACGAGGTTCGGGTGTTCATGCCGCGCTACGGAAACATCAACGAGCGTCGCCACCAACTGCACGAAGTTATTCGTTTGAGCGGCATGAACGTTGTCATCAACGACATGGATCAGCCGTTGATCATCAAGGTAGCTTCCATTCCCCAAGCGCGTCTTCAGGTTTATTTCATCGACAACGAAGAGTATTTCAAACGCAAGGGCGACGTGGTGGATGCCAGTGGAGCCTTGTATGAGGACAGCGACGAGCGCGCTCTGTTTTTTTCCAAGAGCGTCATCGAGACGATTAAAAAGCTGGGTTGGAAACCGGATGTGGTGCATGTGATGGGTTGGATGTGTTCCCCCATGCCACTCTACATCAAGCAGTTCAACGCCAGCGATGCCCATTTTGCAGACGTGAAAGTGGTGGTTTCTTTGTACGATGCGGATGCTTTTTCCGGTCAATTGGGTCCCAAACTGCCTTCCGGCATGCAGTTTGACGGAGCTAAGGCCATGGAAGCCTTTGAACAACCTACCTACGAGAACCTACAGTGCGGCGCCGTTCGCTTTGCAGACGCCGTGTTGACCATGACCGATTCTCCTTCCGAGCACGCGGTGAATACAGCCAAGCAACTGGGCGTTCCCGTGTCCGACGGTCGTCCGTTTGCGGCGGATCCGTCCGGCTTGAAAGCCTTCTACGAATCTCTTTTTGCCTAGAACCGTGGTGCGTAAAGCATGGTCTCTGCTGGCGCTTTTTGGCGCTGCGCTCTTTTTCGTTTCCTGCGAGAAAGATTTGGGTACGGTAGGTTTGGATTTGATTGGCGCTGGTGAATTCAAAACGGGGGCACTCAAGTACGTGCCCGTTGTTACCAGCACCGAATCCTACGACACCTTGCTGACCTCAAACACGGGAATTTTGCCGGTAGGAGGTTTTGCCGACGCCACCTTTGGACGCGTGGATGCCTACGGCGTAACCCAAATCGCCTTGGGTCGCATCAATCCGCGATTTGGCGACAACCCACGAGCGGACTCGGTTTTCTTGTTTCTACCGGTTACCGAGCGCTACGGCGATACCGCGGCTCCCATCCGCATTGTGGTGCAGCCGCTGTTGGATGCCTTAGTGGCGGACAGCGCCTACACAGCAAAGGACCAGTTTGCTGCGGGAGACCCGGTGGCGGACACCACCTTCTTTCCGTATTTTGGACGCACCCAAAAGTTCAAAGAGGTTGCCGCTACGAAGGGTGTATTGCGCTTGGCTTTGAATCCCCAGTGGTTTACCCAAAATTTCTTGCTTCTGGATACGGCAGCGTTGGTCTCCACCGCAACCTTTGTCACTAGTTTTAAGGGATTTCGTTTGAAGTCTACGGCAGCAGCTCAGTCTTTATTATCCTTGACGCCGGTTGGCACGGATTCTAAATTGGTGGTTTATTTTTCCAACGACAGCACCACGAGCAAGTCTGTGCGCTACGATTTGGCCCTGGGGGACAAAGTGAAGTATGCGTTTCACGCGGAACATCGGTTTGACCAGGCGGCATTTGATTTATCCGCACAAGACACCACCTACGGCAGTTTCCGCACGTACACCCAAAGTTTGGGCGGCGCAGTTACCGCCATTCGACTCAAAGGCTTGGCTCCCTTGCGGGATTCAAA
>CAYXHJ010000127.1:0-5016 GCA_964464855.1 uncultured Owenweeksia sp.
CCATTACGGTGAAGGCCCGCAAGGAAGGAACAACTCCCCAGGCGGTTGTGGACACGTACCACGCGCTGATGGGCAAAGCGTTCCGGGATTTTGGGATTTCTTTTGATGTGTATTCGCGAACGTCGTCGCCCAAACACCACGAAGTGGCTCAGGGATTTTTCAAGAATCTCTACGACAAAGGGGTATTTGAGGCGCGCGAAACGCTGCAGTATTTTGATCCGGAAGCGCAACAGTTTTTGGCGGACCGAACCATTGTGGGCACCTGTCCCAAGTGTGCAACCGAGGAAGCCTACGGAGAGCAATGCGAAAAATGCGGCAGTACGTTGAGTCCTACGGAATTGATTAACCCGCGCAGCACCTTATCTGGGGCGGCGCCCGAATTGCGACCTACCACCAATTGGTTTTTGCCGTTGGATGCCTTGGCGCCTAAGATTCGAAGCTACATCGATGCGCATTCAGACTGGAAACCAACGGTGTATGGCCAATGCAAGAGTTGGTTGGATGCAGGGGACGGTCTTCAGGCTCGGAGCATGACGCGCGATTTGGACTGGGGGGTTCCGGTACCGGTTGAGGGCGCGGAAGGGAAGGTTTTGTACGTGTGGTTTGATGCGCCTTTGGGGTACATCACGGCAACGCAGGAGCTTTTTGGAGCGGATTGGGAAAAGTGGTGGAAGGACGAAGACACGGACATTGTACATTTTATTGGCAAGGACAACATCGTTTTTCACTGCATCATTTTTCCAGCCATCTTAATGGAACACGGGGGCTATCAATTGCCTGCGGAGGTTCCTGCCAATGAGTTTTTGAATTTAGAGGGTCGGAAGCTGTCTACCTCCAAGAATTGGGCGGTTTGGTTGCACGAGTATTTGGAGGATTTTCCGGGGAAACAGGACGAACTTCGGTACGTTTTGTGCGCCACTATGCCGGAGTCTAAGGACAACGACTTTACGTGGTCGGATTTTCAAACCCGGGTGAATTCAGAATTGGTTGCGGTCATGGGCAACTTGGTGAACCGAGTGATGGTGTTGAACCACAAGTACTACGGTGGGATTGCGCCGGCGATTCGTTCGCTGGTCACCAACGACGACCAATTGGTGCTGGAGGCCATTGGGGTGCAGCGCGCGGCGGTGGAGTCTGCATTGGAGGCGTATCGGTTCCGCGACGCCTTGTCCGAGGCCATGCAGTTGGCGCGTTTGGGCAACAAGTACTTGGCGGATCAAGAGCCTTGGAAGTTGGTGAAAGTGGACGCGGAGCGAACGGAAACGGTTATGGCGGTTGCTACCCAGGTGGTGGCGGCGTTGGGCACGTTGCTGGAGCCGTTTTTACCGACGTCGGCCGGAAAAATCCGCCGCATGATGGGAATTTCGGAGGCCAATTGGTCTGCTTTGGACGGCAGCGTTTTGGTTTCTGCAGGGCACCCTTTAGGGGAGTCCGAATTGCTCTTTGACAAAGTGGAAGATGAGGCTGTGGAGCGTCAGCGAGCGAAACTTGCCGAGCGCGCGGCCCCAGTGGTGGTGGAGGCTGCCGTGGAGCATGCCGCGGAGGGGGGAACCCCCGGAGCGGCGTTGGATCCATTGAAGGCCGAGGTGGCGTTTGATCAATTTGCGGCCTTGGATTTGCGAGTAGCGCGCATTGTAGCTGCGGAACGCGTGCCGAAGGCGGACAAGTTGTTGAAGCTCACGGTCGATTCCGGGTTGGATGTTCGGACGGTGTTGAGCGGCATTGCGGAACATTTTGCTCCGGAGGAAGTGATCGGTCGGGACGTATTGCTGTTGGCCAATTTGGCGCCACGGGTAATGCGTGGCGTTACGTCGGAAGGAATGTTGCTGATGGCGGAAGATCCTGCCACGGGGCGTTTGGATTTTGTGGCGCCCGGAGCGGGAATGCCCGTTGGAGCGACGGTACGCTGATCAATTGTTGGCTGATCAGTTTTAGGAGGGGCTTTTGGCAGGGATCAAACGAACCCCGCTGGTCCAAAAACTGCCGACCAAAGCGAGGGAAAAGGCCGTCCAAAAGGGAACGATTTCCGGATGACGGGTCAAGATGTACCCCGTTAAAAACAGGGTGAATCCAATTGCGGTGCTGCTCCAGTTGGGCTGAACGGGAGTTCGGTAGAGTTTAGGTAGAGATTCTGGTTGGTGTTCGGGACCCGAAAAGAGTAGTTTAAGGGCTTGAATTATGGGTTTTTCCTTGAAGTTTTGGGCGAGTCGGGCTGCAAAGAAAACCGATACGTACAGAGGATCTTTTTGCTCAATGGGCTTGGTGAGTCCGAAAGTCATGGGGTCTTTGCCGGCGTAGTAGGACCCGAATAATCGATCCCAAACGGTTAGAAACCCTCCGTAGTTTTTGTCCAAATGCTGGTGCGCCGATGAGTGATGGATCTGGTGGAAGCGCGGCGTGACAATCCAACGTTCCCAGCCGTCGAAGTCGGGCCAAAGTTCCGAATGGAGAATGGCTTGGTAGAGGGCGTGCAGAACTGTTGCGAGGACGATGTTCTCCGGTGTTATGCCGAGTAAAACCATTGGCGCATAGAGGATTACGCGCAGAATTTGGCCGTAGGGAGACATGGCGAAGTTGACGCTCATGTTGTATTCTTCGGGCTGGTGGTGGATGAGGTGGGCTACCCAGGCGATGCTGATTCGGTGGGAAGCACGGTGGTAGACATACCAAAAGAAATCGGTGACAAAAAATGCGAATAGGATTGCGAGAAGCGGGTTTTCTATGGAAGGAAGGAGTTGGAACGGAACGAGTGCGTTGAATAAATGAAGGCCCAAGTTTAGGGAAAGTAGGCTGACGAGTCGTTCGATCATTCCCAAACTCAAGTTGAGTATGGAGTTGTTGAAATTCACGGTTTTACCTCGCTTTTTTAGCAAGACTATTTCGATCAGAAATAGGCCTAATCCAAAGGCGAGAACGATGAGGTCAACGGTTCGCATGGCTAGCTTTTTTAAAGTGAGTGTCGTTTGATTTTGCGATTGAAAGATTCGTGCCAAAAAGTCGGATTCGGGTAGCGCTTTTTAGGAAAAGGGGAATGAGTTTTAGTTGTAATTCGTAAAGTAATTTGTAAGCAATTCATTTACAGAATGATGGAAGAATGGTGAAATGGCAAGTGGCGACGGAAGTTTGACTTGCTGGAAAGCAGTATCTTCGGCCGTATGGCAAAATGTCGGTTCTTGACGGCCCTCCTGGGCGTCTTTCTGTCTTGTACTTTGAGCGCAATGCAGGCCCCACAAGGGAGTCAAAAGGGTTTGTCGTTTCCGACCCTTTTTGAGATAACGGGTGGGCGTGAAACGCCCACCTACGAGCAAGTCCTTGAATACTACAAGGTGCTGGTTCAGCGATATCCCAAGATACTCCAAATGATTGAGGTTGGCCCTACGGATGCTGGGATTCCGTTGGTTGCAGTGGTGCTGGCGCCCGACGGGGATTTTGAGCCGGAGCAATGGCGTGCAGCGCGCAAGTTGGTGGTGTTGGTGAACAACGGCATCCATCCGGGGGAGCCGGACGGGATTGACGCCAGTATGTTGCTGGTGCGCAATGTGGTGACGGGGCAGTCGGCCCTGCCGGACAAGACGGTTTTGGTAGTAATACCGGCGTTTAATGTGGGTGGGATGCGCGAGCGGAGTCCGTTTTGCCGAGTGGATCAGAACGGTCCGGAGGAGTTTGGTGCGCGCGGAAACAGCCAGAATTTGGATTTGAATCGGGATTTCATGAAGGCCGACGCCTTGGAAACGCGGTCGTTGCTGGGGTTGATGGAACGTGTGCAGCCGGATGTGCTGATTGATAATCACGTGAGCAACGGCGCGGATTACCAGCACGTGATGACGCTTTTGACGACGCAACCGGATAAATTGGGCGGCCCGATGGGTCGGTTTTTACGGGAGGTGCTGACCGGGCCAATTTACAAGCGGATGCGCGACCGAGGTTGGGACATGGTTCCGTACGTGAATCATTGGGGCCACACGCCGGAGGACGGCTGGGAGGTGTTTTTGGAAGGAGGTCGGTTTTTGTCTGGTTATGCGGCGCTGCGGGGCATTTTTTCCTACGTACCGGAGACGCACATGCTGAAGCCGTATAAGGACCGAGTGTACGCGACTTTGGCATTGAACGAGGAATTAATCCAGTTGCATGCGGAGAAGCGTTTGGCGGTGAAGGCGGTGCGGGATTCCCAGGTGGACTATTGGCGGGCCGTGGACCGAATACCCGTGGACTGGAAGGTGGCGAAGGACGTGGATGCGTTGGGTTTTAATGGGTATCGGTCGGGGTATAAACCGTCGGAGGTGTCTGGGAAGCCTCGGTTGTACTACGACCGGACCAAACCGTACCAAACTAAGGTGAGTTTTCAGGGGTATGCGGAGCCGACGGCTTGGACCCAGGTGCCCGCGGCGTGGGTGGTTTCCGGCGGTTGGCACGACGCCGTTGCGCGGTTGCAGGCCCACGGCGTGGAAATGCGTCGATTGAAGCGGGATACTGCGGTGCGGGTGGAGTTGCGTTGGGTTCGGAATTATTCGGTGGGACCGCAGCCGTACGAAGGGCACTTTTTGCTGCGCTCTTTGGAGGTGGAGCGGGATACGGCCGAGGTGGTTTTGCGTGCGGGGGATTGGTGGATTTCGTCGGACCAGCCGGCGCGTCGTTATTTGGCGGAAGCATTGGAGCCAATGGCTCCGGACGGTTTGTTGGTTTGGGGCTTTTTCAATTCCATTCTGCAGCAAAAAGAGGGCTACAGTGATTACGTTTTTGAGGATACGGCGGCGGAGTGGTTGAAGCAGAATCCGTCGGTTCGGGCGGCGTTGGAGGCCAAGCGTGCTGCCGATCCTGCTTTTGCGGAAGACGGGGGAGCTCAGTTGCGCTGGGTTTTTGAGCAGTCGCCGTTTTTTGAGGCACGGTACCGACGGGTGCCTGTTTTTGGGGTGGTGCGGTAGTAGTGATTACCGTTGTTTTTTTGTGACAAATGATACACTGGGACTTTTTTGAATGGTTTACATTTATTCAACCACTAAACCTTTCAATATGGAT
>CAYXHJ010000127.1:5026-5313 GCA_964464855.1 uncultured Owenweeksia sp.
GCAGTCGCCGTTTTTTGAGGCACGGTACCGACGGGTGCCTGTTTTTGGGGTGGTTCGCTAGGGGTAAATTGGATTCCTGATTTGTATGAAAAAGTGCCAAAATCAGCAGGTTTATTGGCAATTTTTCGTAAGGTTTTACCTGTGTTTTTCGAGTACTTGGGTACATGGAAAAACGCGCTTTAGTAACAGGAGGTGCTCAAGGATTGGGGCGTGAAGTCGCTTTGCTTTTGGGCGCGCAAGGGTATGCGGTGGATGTGCTGGACCGGGAACCGGCCTGGGAGTCGGTG
>CAYXHJ010000127.1:5323-5603 GCA_964464855.1 uncultured Owenweeksia sp.
GGCATTGGTGCGCGGGCTGTTGTTTGAGCGACGGTATTCGGCGGTTGTTCATGCTGCGGGTCGCGGCAACACCGGCGATTTTCGTGAGCTGTCGTTGGAACAGGAAGAAGGGGTCGTTGACTTGAATGTGCGCGCCACATTGGCGTTAACGAAGTGGTTTGCAGCTTCGGTGCAGCCGGGGGACCGAGCGGTACAGGTGTTGGTTTCGTCGATGGCGGGGTTGGTGCCAACGCCGGGGATGTCGGTTTATTCGGCCACCAAACGTTTTGTGAGTGGATTG
>CAYXHJ010000128.1:0-5588 GCA_964464855.1 uncultured Owenweeksia sp.
TCCAAGGACGGCCGGAAGGGTTCTGCTGCAGTGTCGGGACCAAAGACCGTAGGCATTGGCACCGGTCTCTTGTACAATTAACCAATCGCCTTCGCGCAGTTCCGGTAATTGGGCGTTTCGTGCTAAGTAATCGCCCGCAAAACAAAGAGGACCCGCCAAGTCGTACGATTGCATCGTGCAGCTTGTGTTGCAAGAACCATCGGCATGTAAAGGCACCAAAGGAAACGGCCTGGGGGTTGTGTAGGCATCGCGGAGAAACAAGTCCGCCCCAACGTGTAAATAAGCCACCGACGAGGCATCGGTCCGCGGCAATACGTATTCCAATCGACTAACCGTCCAACCGGCGTGTGCGTGAACCCATTGCCCAAATTCCGTGTGCCATACAAAAGGAGCCCGTTCCTCAAGGGTGGTGCTTTGAAAAAAGGCCTCGGCGTAGCGGTGCATTCCCTCCCACGGCGACGCAGGCAATCCACCACCAATATCCAACCAATCCAATAGCGGCAACCCCATATGCTTGCGCGCTTCATTGGCTTCGTGCGCCAATTCCAAGACCAAGCGAATGGCCTTAATTTGCGCGGGTAAATCGGTTATTTGAGAGCCGCTGTGCAGGTGCAATCCAGAGATGGGGTACGTCCGTAATGCCTCCAAAATTTGCGCGCGTTGTGTTATGGAAACGCCAAATTTGGACGCGTTGGAACTGACGTGAAACATCGCTGGGGATCCCGTGTGGATCTCCGGATTGATCCGCAATCCCAATCGGTAGTTGGGTTTGTTGGGGTGCCGGGGCAATTCCTCCAAAGCATTGGCATTTACCAGCACACCGGGTGCATTTTCGTGCAACCAAGACAATTCTTCTCGAGATTTAACCGGAGAATCAAATACTATTTTAGAGGGCAAGCAGCCAGCATGCAGGCTTCGTTTTACTTCCTCTAAAGAAGCTGCTTCCAGTCCAAATCCACGTTGCACCAAATAACGCAAAACACCAGCATGCGGCTGAGATTTGACGGCAATTGCGTGCTCAAATTGAGGCCAAGCCTCCTGCATACAAGCCAATCGGTGGTCCAGTACGTCCCAATCCACAAAAAGAGCGGCAGTGTCCCGGGTACGGTCCAAAAGTCCCGAACGCCAAGCGTTTTGAAGGGCTTCAGCTGCGCTATGCCCTTCTGTTTTCATGCACCAAACAACTTTTGGGTGAACTCCTCTAATAGTTCAACCAAACGGTAATCGTTGGCCAAATCCAAAGTGCCTTTTTCCAGCTGCTTGCGAACGTTGTACGAACCAATGGCCAAACGAATGAACGAGCGCTCGCCGTACTGGACCGGTTGACCAATGAACACATTCGTGAAGCCTTCCAAGCCAGAAACTTGTGCGTTTACCAACGCTGAAAAAAGGGTTTTCAATTCAGCGTTGTCCAAATACCGCCCGGAAGCTTTAACACGAAAAGATAGAATGCTGTCGTTGGTTAGCGACTGATCCGGCATCAATTCAAAATTGGGAGAGCCCTGAAGCCGTTCGCTGATGGCGAGGTTCCACGATCGAATGAGGGCGTTGGAGGCTGCGGCTGGCCATTGTGCGTACGCCTCCATTTCGTCCAAGGCAACGTGCCAACGCAAGCGCAAACCGTCGTTCTCCCGCGGCTCCAACTGGGACCGCATGGCCGGCAAATTTGCGGGAAAATCGTAGGCAGAAAACAATCGGTTGAAGTACGAAACGGGCGTAAAATCGTTTGCGTTACGCAGTTTCTCCGTCCAGGATCTAGGAACCAACAAGGCGCCACAAAACGGCGGTGCTTGGAAGAACTTTGAACCGGTGATCATGACCATAACACCTTTCTTCAAGAGGCTGTGAACCAAAGCGTTATCAGTCCGAAACTGGCACATATCCACCACCCACATGACGTCCGCATCTACTTCGTCTACGATGTCCAAGTCGTCAACAATACCGGACTTGGAACCAAATACTAAGTTGCCTATGAGCGCCGCATTGGGATTCGCAGCAACTATTCCTTTGATGACTTCCTTCCGGTCCACAATGCGACCATCATCGCCACGAGCTGCGAGGTAGTCCACCCGTGCCGTTAACCCAGGATGGAGCAATTCGTCTTTGGGTACGCGTTCGCCAAATTGATTGAATTCCGCATAGTACTTGGCTTCGGCCGCTAACTTAGAACCCGATCCAAGTTCCTCCGGACACGAAACGATGTTAACAATGGGTTTGTTGGGCTGCAGCAGCGCTTGGAACAACAGTGGCAAGTACATCATGTCGCTGCCACTGGGACCAAAAAACACGTCAAACTCGTCTTCTGGTGAAAAAAGTGACCGAATCCGTCCCGCCTGCTCCGCCAACAGTGATTCGTACAGCCGGTTTGGATACGACGAAAGAAAGGCGTTGGCCGAATTCAAGCCACTGGCCGTCAGCGTTCCGCACGTACAACTCCCTCGTTGAAACAAGCCTTCGCTTTGCCCTGGGTTGAGAAAATACTTGTTTTTACCTGTTTCGGGATGCGTGAAAATGCGTTCATCGCATCCGGACACCAACACTTCTTGGAGGGATCGTGCGGGTCTGGGATACTGATTCATGTACGTGTCTTGAGGTGCTAAATTACGACGGAATGCGCCGCAAGCGGTGCACCTTACCGGCGTAAAAAACCGTAATCCAGCCGTGGTGGGAATCGTGGACCAATCGGATGGGATGTTCAAAGGGTTGGACCCCCACAGGGTAATGGTACACACCTTCAAACTCAATCGCCCCGGAGACGTCGATTCGTTTCATGAGAAGGCCTCCGGGTACAGGTTCTAACGCATGCCACGCTCCTTCGCCCAAGCCACCCAACCATTGGGCATCGAACGGCACCGAATTGGGGCGCGGCGGCTCTTGAACTTGTCCTAAAATGGAATCGCTGCGCAATTCGCCGGCATGCTTTTTGGAAACAGCCTTCAATAGTCCACTTCCCAAACTGAGCATGGCTTTCCACCGATTGGGTTCGTAGGTCTGAACGCGGCCTTCAAAAATCCGGAAGCAAACTCCCTCCGTTGCTGCTGCTGAAACATTGTGTGCCGGCGCCGGCTTGTAGCTGATGGGCCATCGAAGTTTGCGTCGGACCGGATGCTGAGCAGGCAAAGAGGCGCGAATGGCATCGGAGACAAAACGGGAACAATTGGTGTGGTTTCGGCTCAACCCACCGTAACGCTGGTAACCCTCCTCTTGCAATCCTTTACAGAAATCTATAATTTGCCCATAATCCACACCCTGGCAAACGGACAATAAAAGAGGACCGTCGCCGTGCGTATCTGCTCCCCGTGACTCAATTGCCACTCCTATTTCATCCGGATTCAACAAAACACCGTCATCGGACCAACGGGCGATTGCAGGAAAAGCAACTTTGGGATCCGTCTCTGCACTGCGCACCCGACCAAACGGTCGAGGCGTAATGTACCGACCGAAGTCGAAGTACTCCACATCGGGGCACCCAACTTGCACCACCGCCATCGCCGCATGCCCAACGCGCAGATTGGTATTGCGAACCAAACCCAATCGCTTTAGGAAGCGGATGATTTTTTCTTCTCCACGAGCCGTGGTTTCCGGCCAGGCCAGCACCAAAACAACACTTCGATAATCCGATTTTGGTTTCATCGTGCCAAATGTCGGATAAATAGTACTTTTGACCACTATGGTCAAAACAATTGTTGGTTTGGTGGTGGGGTTGGTTGCCTTTACTGCTTTGGTTTATGGGGTTCAAATGCCTGATTTTCGGGCAGAACAGGTGGATTTGTTGTACCGATTGATGGGGGTCTACCTCGCCGTAGCGGCTCTTTGTTACCTGGTTGGTGAGGCCACCGGTAACTACAGTCAGGTGGACAAACTGTGGAGCATTATTCCCTTGGTTTATGCCTGGATGACGGCGTCTGCCAGCGGGTTTGAACCACGCCCAACTTTGATGGCTGCATTGGTCACCCTATGGGGGGCTCGCCTAACGTTTAATTTTGCTCGACGAGGTGGGTATTCTTGGATCCCGTGGAAAGGTGACGAGGACTACCGTTGGTCCCTCTTGCGCGCCAATCCAGCCTTCAACCGTCCCTGGAAGTGGTCGTTGTTCAATTTGTTCTTCATCTCTCTTTACCAGCAAGGATTGATTCTCCTCTTTACCCTGCCCATTGTCTACGGGTGGACGGCCGACGGTTCTACCCTAACGACCACCGATTGGGTCCTTGCGCTCCTATTGGTGCTCTTGGTGGTACTAGAATTTACGCCAGACCAGCAGCAATGGAACTACCAAGAAGAAAAACACCGACGTCGGAAAGCCGGCGAAGATTTGGGAGACTACTACGGAGTTGGCTTTACCCACACCGGCTTGTGGCGTTGGATTCGCCACCCCAATTACGCTTGTGAACAAGCCATCTGGATTGTTTTTGCCGCCTTTACCGTTTCGTCTACGGGCCTATGGCTTTCCCCTGCTTGGTTAGGAGCAGCACTCTTGGTGGTTTTATTCAATGGAAGTGCGAATTTTAGCGAGGGAGTTACGGCCAGTAAGTACCCTGCTTTTGCGGCGTATCGGGAAAAAACAGGTAAGTTTTTACCTAAATTTTGGTGAGCCTTGTGCGGTAGGTGGTGACTTGAGTCACGTGCCCGCTGTTCGGTTTTTTGGAATTTTGCATCCCTCGTTTGTTTGTTCATCGCGAAGGAGCCGAGAATCGGCATAACATAGATTTGGTACAAATGATAACGGTTTTGGGGTATTTTGCGTCTTTACTCATTGGCCTTTCTTTGGGAATGTTGGGTAGCGGCGGTTCCATTTTGACGTTGCCGGTTTTGGTTTATTTATTTCAGGTGGACCCTGAGGTAGGAACGGCTTATTCGCTTGTGATAGTTGGGATAACCGCCTTGGTGGGGGTCGTCCCTAAAGCACAAAAAGGCGAAGTTGACTTTGGCACAGCCTTGCTCTTTGGCCTTCCGTCCATTGTGGCGGTCTATGCTACACGAGCTTGGTTTTTGCCTGCCTTACCACCGCAGTGGGGCCCTGTCACGAAGAGTCAGGGACTCATGCTGCTCTTTGCTGTTCTGATGGTATTTGCCGCTCGTGGTATGCTCCAAGGAAAAAAGGTTGATCCTTTAAAAAAAGACCTTCGTCCAACGGTGAAAGCAGCCGTAGTCTTGGGAGAAGGTGCGGGTGTTGGCATTTTAACCGGTTTGGTAGGGGCCGGCGGGGGATTTTTGATTATCCCCGTTCTGGTATTGGTTACCGGTCTTGAAATGAAACGTGCGGTAGGTACTTCTCTGCTCATCATTGCCGCCAAATCATTAATTGGCTTCACGGGCGATTTGGATCACTTGAGTCCGGACTGGACTTTTTTGGGAAGTGTGGCATTCGTTGCGTTGATTGGTTTGGCCGTGGGTACCTTTGCAGGACAGAAAATATCTTCTCAAAAACTTCAAAAAGGATTTGGCTACTTTGTGTTGGCCATGGGCGCTTTCGTATTGACCAAAGAACTGTTTTTTAATTGATCCAACCCAAATTGCCATGATTGTTGAGCAAATTTACACCGGTTGTTTGGCCCAAGGGGCTTACTACATTGCCTCAGAGGGCGAGG
>CAYXHJ010000129.1:0-5468 GCA_964464855.1 uncultured Owenweeksia sp.
GTACTGAACCGGTAGCGGTTGGTCAAAACCGTACTGTCCGCGCAGTAAAGCCAGCTCTTCGCGATCCCCACGTTGGCCCAACACCATCCGCGCCGGGTCCCCGGCTACCCCGTGAAAAAGGAAAAATACCAGGGTTGCAACGCCCCACAGCACCAAAAGCGATTGACCGATGCGCCGCACTGCGGTTTACTTTGTCAACGCTTGCAATCCTTCCGCCAATGCCGAATCCGGATTCCAGGAGGACGTAATGTCGTTGCCGTGCAGGTGCATGACGATTTTGCCCTTTTGCAGCAGGGTAATTCCTGGATTTCCGCGGTTGATGGTCTTGACCGTGGTTCCGTCCATGGCCGCCCACGCAAAAGGCGCGTTGTATTGATGCGCCCACTCGTCGATTTCTTCCGGACTGGACGACGTCAACGCTACTACCGTCCAACCTTGCTTCTCCCAAGCCCAGGCGGCGTCCGCAATGCGCTTGAAATTTTCCGCATCGGTCCGATCCAATCGGTACAGGGTTACCCAGATTACTTTTTCTTCAGCCAACAGAGAGGCTGTGCGGTCTTCGCCGTCCACCACCAACGAAAAATCGTGAATGGGCGGCACGTATCCCTCTTGAATCTTTGCTTGCCGAATTTTATCTGCCTGCAGCTCCCAATCGGTCTTTTCGTACCATTTTTCTTGCGTGTAGGCGGTGCCGCTGACTTCCAGTTCCTCGCCCGACTTCTTGTTTTTCAAGGTGTAGTAGGTCTCGTAAACCGGACCTTGCAAACCCAATTCTTCTGCCGATTTCATGGACTCTTCCACGACGGTTCCCGGTTTGTAGGCGCGGAAATCCCACACCGGAAGGTGGTGCAGTACCCAGTACCCAAAAAACAAGGAAGAAATCAGGGCTGCGGACACTACAATTGCGTTCGCCTTGGTAGGTAAAACTGGCCGAATGAACGACTTACCCCAGTAAAGAACCGCAATCAATACCGACAAGACGACGTCTTTGGTAAAGGATTCCCACGGCGTCAACGGAATGGCGTCGCCAAAACAGCCGCAATCGGTTACTTTGTTGAAGTAAGCACTGTAAAACGTGAGGAACGTGAAAAATCCCATCATCAGTGCCAACAACAGCAAGGTCCACTTGCGGAACACCCCCAAGAGAAGCGCAACACCCAGAAGTACCTCCAAAACCACCAAAAAAACGGCCAATGCCAGAGCAAAAGGCTCCAAAAATGGCAAATTCAGAACACTTTCCGAGAAATATTCCTCCAACTTATACCCAAAACCAACGGGGTCGTTGAGCTTGATGACTCCGGAAAACACAAACAAGGCTCCCACCAACAGCCGAGCTAGTTGGGTGGCAACGGAAGCGAACGAAAACGTCTTCATGGTGAACTAGTATTTCATTTTGATTAACGCAAAAGCCGCGTAATTGATCATGTCCAAATAGTTGGCTTCAACCCCCTCGCTGACCAGGGTTTGTCCCGCATTGTCTTCGATTTGCTTGACCCGAAGAATTTTCTGGAGGATCATATCTGCCAGACTGGGAATGCGCATATCGCGCCACGCTTCGCCGTAATCGTGGTTCTTCTTTTCCATCAATTGAAGCGCTTTATCTGCCTGCTTGTCAAATTGCTGCAAAGCTTCTTCCACACTAATGTCCGGCTGATCCACTACCCCCAACTCCAACTGGACCAAAGCCGCAATGCTGTAATTGAGCAGTCCAATGAATTCGCCTTCAATAGGATCGTCCACCAGCTGCGTGCCCGCTTGCTGGATGCTCCGAATTCGGTTGGCCTTAATGTACAATTGATCCGTCAACGAAGGAAGACGGAGGATGCGCCACGCCGGGCCGTAATCGAGCAATTTCTTAGCAAACAAAGCGCGGCATTCCGCCAAAACAGCTGCGTATTCGGTTTGGGTTCGGGTCATGGGTTACCTTTGAACAGCGAAGATACAATACAATCCATGGTGCACTTTGTCCGACTCCGTCAAGGCCTTTGGTCTTTGGAAAAACCCGTGATTCTGGGTATTTTAAACGCAACCCCGGATTCGTTCTATGCAGACGGCCGGGCACTGGCGGAAGAAGCCTTCGCAAAAGCAGATTCCCTGATTTCCGATGGAGCCGATTGGGTCGACGTGGGCGGCTGTTCCACGCGTCCGGGCTCCACCCCACCCTCGGAAGACGAAGAATGGCAGCGCATCGCTCCCGTGTTGAACTACTTGGCTACAAACCATCCCTCCGTTCCTGTTTCCGTGGATACCTACCGCGCGTCGGTTGCCCAGCGCTCCCTGGACGCAGGTGCCTCCTTGATCAACGATGTATCTGCCGGTCTTTGGGACCCAAAAATGGTGCCCCTCGTCGCTGCTTCCCAAGTGCCCTACATTGCCATGCATCACCAGGGTCGCCCAGATTCCATGCAAGTTGCTCCAGCATCCACCCATGTGGTTCAAGAAGTTTTTGGCTTTTTTGCCCAGCGCTTGAGCGAGCTTCGCAGCTTGGGCGTGAACGACGTGCTGCTCGATCCCGGCTTTGGATTCGGCAAGACGGTAGAACACAACTTCAAACTTTTGAACCAATTGGAGGTCTTTCAATCACTGGGTTGCCCATTGTTGGTGGGTGTTTCCCGCAAATCGATGATCTACAAATCGTTGGAAACTACTCCCGAATTTGCCTTAAACGGTACCACCGCCGTCCATGCGTGGGCCTTGGACCGCGGTGCGAACGTCTTGCGGGTACACGACCCCAAAGCCGCCCTAGAAACCGTACGACTGCACCGACTCCTTTCTGCCTCGCGCAGTCAGCACGCCTAGCCCACCGCCCGCCTTTCGCGCCCGTCAAGCGTCGGTTAGAAACCCTACTTTTTTCCACGCTCCATCGCTCCAGGACCATTGTTGGTAGTAATGGTTTGAATCCCAGTCCGGTAGACTGCGAATGCACTGCTCCAACGAATCGTTCCAAACCGGGACTTGTCCCCCAGGTTCCCCAGAACCCCGGAGGCGTTGCCGAACGGGCGCCGTTTCCACCGACCAGAAAAAGTCGTTCCGGTATTGGTTGGCTGTAGCGTACGACCAAGTGGAATCAGGAGTACAAACCTCCAAGACCCAGGAGTATGCAGTTCGGTACACCACGACGTGTGCCGCGGGAATTTCTTGGATAGAAAGCGTCCAAAAAAACCACACCGGCACCCAAGCCGCAGCAAGCAGCCATCGCCCTAAGCCCGCAACGCGCCACACAGTCCAAGCGGAACCCAATGCAAAAACCAACGCCAATAACTGCTGCATGTCGGACGGAAAAAGCCCGTCCGAGGCCGACGTAGGATGCAATCCCCATTGAACCAGTAGCGAAACGGCTTCATCAATCCACTGCGCCCAATGCAGCTCCCAGGCTCTCCACACCCCCTCAAAAGCTCCGAAGGGTGTTACCGAAAAAACGACCCACTCCACCACACCTTGAACAATCCAAACGCCCAATAGGATTTCAAACAGCGGACCGGCTACCGCATTGGACACCAAAAACACCCACGAAAATTGATGAAAAACCACCACCGTCAGGGGAATGGTGGCCATTTGGGCGGCCCATGAGGCCCACCAAGCCGCGGCGCGAGGTCCAACATCTTTGGGAGTCCAGAGCATGATTCCCGTGAGGGAAAGCACACTCAATTGAAAGCCCAAATCAAACAACCACAAGGGAAACTGCACCAAAAGAGCCAGAGCGATCAACGTTAATTGATGCAAACCGGCTTGCGGACGCTGCAACCACCGACCGCCCACCGCGGAGGACGTCATGGCTGCCGACCGGACCGCGCCCGGCGCCATCGCAAATATCTCGAGCCTGCTCTACAGCACCGCAAAGGACGGCATGGCCGCAGACCGGTCGGCGCCGGCCGCCGCGCCGCTGACGGCGGTAACGAGCACCACCACGCCCAAGCCCAAAACCTCCCAACGCCTTCCGGACTGCCTGCCGGACCGCGCCGCCAATGCGGCGAAAAACGAAAAAATCAAGCTCATGTGAAACCCGCTGATGGAAACTATGTGCGCCAAACCTAGGCGCGCAAAACCTTCCCGCAATTCCGGCGTAATTCCGGATCGGTCGCCCACCAACAAAGCCCGAATCAGGCCCCGGGTTTCTCCCGAATAAGCCCAACGATCAATCCACGCGCTCGCATTAGATTGAAGGCCCACCAACCACCCCCGCAAAGCAAAACCTTCCCGGTTCCATGCCACCAACTGCCCCTGCTCTACCCAAAACCGACCGCTGAACTCCTGTGGGCCGTACACTGCACGCGCGGAGAATCCCCCCGGTACCCGCGGTCCAGAAAGAGGTTCCACCCGACCCTCCACCGCCCAACGGGACGGAAAATCCGTCGGGCGGTGGAGGGTGTCGCGCCAAACCACCCGCCACCAAAGCCCCTGTTCGTCCTCCATCGTATTCTTATCCCACAAAATGCCTGAAACAGCGTACCGAGCTGCCCCATCCGGTTCGGGAGGCCACGCCTCGCGGGTTCGCTGCCAACCCAAAAATCCAAACAGCAAAAAATAAGAACCCCGGGCGCACCAGCGGTTTCCTGTGAGGCCTGAAACCAAAAGGACCGCAGCTACACCCCCCAAGGCCAGCTCCACGGGCCTACCCGTATCCGCCAAAAAATGGGCAAAAAAGGACTCTTGGCTGAGGACTCCGCCCACAACCCAACCCACCAACGGAACTGCCCACGGATGCTTCATTGCGGTGCAAAGCTGCACCCCAAAACCGCCGACAGTCGGTTTTAAACGACTAAATACGGAAGTTGGAACTCAACGGGCTTCTGCCAAGCGCGTACCCGGGTAGTAATGCGCCAAAATGTCGGCCGTGCGGTACCCCAAACGAGCCATGCGGTAGGCTCCTTCTTGCGAAAGCCCTACCCCGTGGCCAAAGCCCTTTCCCCGCAGTACCACCTCGCTGCCCGCGTCTTCCACGGTGAAGTACGTGGAGCGCAGGCCAAACTTTTCGCGCACTTCGCGCAACTTGAGGGTCTTACCTCCGTACACAAAAAGCGCAGAACGTTGCGACCCTTGTGCTATGGACAATACGGCCTGACGGAACGCCGCATCGGTGCTGCTTTGCCCCATTTTCAGGGCGAAGAACCGGATGAACGTCTCTTTGTCCAAGCGTTTGATCCAATGCGTTTGCGGACAACGCAAACTAAACGTGTCTGGCTGCGCAATCAAGTAGGGTATGGCCTTGCTCCAAACTTCCTCAGAGCGCGAGGTGTAACCGCCCGAATTGGCATGAAAAACCGCTTCAATGGCCCGCCCCGAACCGTCGACCAGAATGGAATCCCGCGTGGAATGCGCCGCCCAAACAATGTCTGAGGCGTGGGCTCCCTTGGGCAAACCGTGAAAAACCTGCGAGCCCACCCCGTCGGAAACCATGTAGCCCTCTGCGGCGTGTTTTCTCTGGTTGCGGAGCAACCACGTGCGGGCAATGATGGCTTGTGCGCGGT
>CAYXHJ010000130.1:0-3718 GCA_964464855.1 uncultured Owenweeksia sp.
AGGTCGTGGGTGATGAACAAGACGGCGGTGCCGTGTTCTTTTTGGAGCTCTTGAATGAGTTCCAAGATTTCTTCCTGCACGTGGGCGTCCAAGGCCGTGGTGGGCTCGTCGCACACCAAAAGCGCCGGCTCACGCGCCATGGCTAAGGCAATCATCACGCGCTGGCGCTGACCGCCGCTGAGTTCGTGGGGGTAGCGCTGGGCCAATTCATGGGGTTGGGGCAGTTGCACCCGGTCCAGCCAGTCCACGGCGCGTTTGCGCGCTTCTTTGCGCGAAATTCCGAAGGCAATCCACAAAGCTTCCGCCACCTGTTCGCCGCAGCGCATCGTGGGGTTGAGCGCCGTCATGGGCTCTTGGAATACCATGGACGGACGCGCTCCGTTGAACGAAAACTCGTTCCAAGCCACCTCGGCCTGAGGCGGCAATAAGTTCATCAACGCCAGGGCCGCTGTGCTTTTTCCGGAGCCGGACTCCCCCACTAAGGCGAGGGTTTCGCCGCGGGCGATTTCCAAATGAAGATCCGAGAGTGCGGGTTTGTTGGAAAAGGAAACCCGCAGTCCGCGGACGGAAATTACCGGGTCACCCATTCGTCCAACAAGCGAATCAAGGCACGGGGATGGTCCCCACGTGCCGGGCCGTGGTGGTGGCCCAGTCGAACAAAAACCGCGTCTTTGCTGGGTACAGAAACGATCCATTGGCCCAAATGACCGCGGTAGTAGACAAAAGGAGTGCCGTTGGAGGTTTCGCCGCACCAAAAACTTTGGCCGTAGAACGAGCTTAAGGCGTGGGGAACGGTGGCGCGCGCCAAGAAGGCGCTGTCCACTACGGAAACGCCGTTGGCCTTGCCGTGGTCCAGCAAAAGCTGTCCCAAACGCGCAAAATCACGTGCCGTGGCGTTCAAGCAGCAGTAGGCCAATGCTTCGCCGGTTCCGTCCGTATGCCACGTAGCGTTGGTTTCTGCTCCCAAGGGGCTCCACAAGTATTCGCCCGCCAAATCCGCCAATTTGCGGCCCGTAGCGGCCTCCAAGCAGAGGGATAGCAGTTGGGTGCTTCCGCTTTGGTATTCGTACTGGGCACCGGGGTTGCCCACTTCAATGCCGCGCAACGTGTGTTCCACGCTGTGCCCGTAGTAAGCACGGGCTGTGATGCCGAAGGGCTTTTTGTAGTTTTCGCGCCAGTTGAGGTCTGCCGTCATTTCGGACAGGTGGCGCAAGGTGAGGCGGTCTGCTCCGGGGCCTGAGATCCAGGGGAGGTAGCGCTTAGCCGGAGTCTCCCAGCCGGGAATTTCGCCGCGTTGGATGGCTATTTGCGTCAGCAATACCACCACGGACTTGGCCATGGAAAAGGAATTGGTGCGTGAGTTGGACGTAACATCTTCAAAATAAGATTCGTAGCGAACGGTATCCCGTTGCACCACCAAAAGTGCTCCGGTGTGGATGCTGTCCAATGCGGTACGCAAAGCGGCCGACGGTTCCCAGCGTTGGGCGTCGATTTTTTCGGCCCACGGACGCGGCGCGGTGGCCAGGACGCTGTCTTGATCAAAAAACTGCCGATCGTGGATGTTGGAGGTGGTTCGCCCTTGGAGGTAGGTGGCGTAAACGCCTTTCAACAAATAGCCGTAGCCGGCGGCCAGGAGGATGCCTACGGCCAAAATCAGGGCACCAAAAAACCAAAAAACTTTGCGCACGATTCGGGAAATTAAGAGGTTAACCGTTGGCTAATGTAAGGGAATCCGTCGGGTCCGGAACCAAAACTGCGCCAAATTGAGCTTCAAAATGACGCTTGACCTTTTCCTTGACCTCGTCCATGGAAACGGTTCGTTTGAGCTCTCGGTCCAAGGAGGTTACGCTCTTGTCCGTAATTCCGCAGGGGATGATGTACTCAAAGTAGCGCAGGTCTGTGTTGACGTTGAAGGCCCACCCGTGCATGGTCACCCAACGGCTGGCCCGCACGCCCATGGCGCAAATTTTTCGGGCAAAAGGCGTTCCAACGTCCAGCCAAACACCGGTCTCACCCGGACTGCGCTCGCCGTGGAGGCCGTACTCCGCCAAGACCAGAATGATGACCTCTTCCAGGGTTCGGAGGTAGCGGTGGATGTCTGTGAAGTAGTGGTCCAGGTCCAAAATGGGATAGCCCACCAGCTGGCCCGGTCCGTGGTAGGTGATGTCTCCGCCGCGGTTGATGGGGTAAAACTCCGCCTGTATGGCTTTGAGCTGCTCTTCGTTGGCGAGAAGGTTCTCCATGTTTCCGCTCTTTCCCAGGGTGTACACGTGCGGGTGTTCCACAAACAGCAAGCGGTCTACGGTGGGAATTTGCTGATCCTCCGGCAGTTTTCGGTTGTCTGATTTGCGGGTAAGCGTCTCTTGAAAATACGTTTCCTGTAGGTCCCAGCAGGGGCCGTACGAGGCCGTGCCCAGGTCGCGAAAAAGAATGGTTTTCATTGGGGAGTCCATTGCTGCAGTTGGGCTTTGAGTTCTTGGATGACGCGGATGTCCAAAACATCCACCCCGGTTAGGGCGGCAACCTCCACGCTGAGCCAATCGCCCAAGTGGAGCATTTCCAGGCGCGCCTCAAACGGTTCGTTGCGCTCCGGCTGAATGAATAAAGTGGTTATTCCCCGCTCCCGGAGTACGTTTTGGGTGTAGTTGGACCGAAAACGATTGCGCGGATCGTCCTGTGCCAAGCCCAAAAAGAGCGCGGCGTGCTGCTCCGATCCTCCGGCCCAGCCCACAGTCTCGTTGTGGTTCATCTCTGGAATTTCCGCGTCCCATCCGGGCAGTTTGGCGTTCTCGTTCCACTGTTGGCGCCAACGCGTGGCCAATGAAGCCGAGCCGGTTGTTGCATAAAATGCAACGGTTTTACCTGCCAACTGCGGCGCCCACGCCGCGGCGCGCAACCGAATGCTTTCAGACCGCTCTTGGATGCGGTTGGCCGCGCGCGACAAGGCTGCGCGCCAGTCGCCAGACTCTTCGCCCTTGGGGGTTCCTGCACCGTAAAAATCAAGTGCCAAAAGCGCGTATACCAAGCCGTACCCCACCATGGAGCGCGGCGGATTGCCCGGTTCCATGCGGAATTGATTCCAACCCAAGGCCTCCGCCCGGGCGGCCAAAGCGCCCCCGGAAGTGATGGCCGTCATCCATGCCCCCGCCGCCTCCGCTTGCGCTGCGGCAGCCAAAGTTTCTTCCGTATCCCCGCTGTAGCTCACGGCAATGACCGCCGTGTTGGGCCCCACCCACGTAGGCAAAGAATAGCCCTTGGAGACCACAACCGGAAGACGGGCGTCGCACCACTCTTGCGCCATGGATGCGCCAATGCCGGACCCGCCCAATCCCGTGAACACCACCTGATGCAACGGACGGTCTGGGGATTTCCAGTGCGCCAGGGCGTCGGAACCCAGGCCCAGTGCCGCCAAAACGTGGTCTGGGAAGCGGGCAATCAGGTCGTTCATGGTTGTGGACATAGCATTTGGAGCGAATGGTAAAAGTACGGACATTGCGGACGATATGGAATGGCGTTTGGAGGCATTTAACCGGCTGCGGCCCGACGAATTGTACGCGTTGCTCGCTCTGCGGTCTGCGGTCTTTGTGGTGGAGCAAAATTGCGTTTACCAAGATCACGACGGCTTGGACCCGCATGCTTTGCACCTGTGGTTCGAAACGGTTAATACCGAGGGACAATCCCCCGAGGCGTTGGCCGTTGCCCGACTCATCCCCCCCGG
>CAYXHJ010000130.1:3818-5429 GCA_964464855.1 uncultured Owenweeksia sp.
TTACATGCTGAAATCATGAAACTCACGCGCATCAACCCAGACCACAGCTGGCTTCTGGAAACAACCGGACTGCGCTTGGTGGTAGACCCCTGGCTACAGGGTCCAGAGATCGACGGTTTTGGCTGGTTCCACACCCAGCACTTGCCGCAAGCGGCTTGGCCCCTGGACGCCCTCGGACCGATGGACGCCGTCATCATCACGCAGCCGTTTTCCGACCACTGCCACGAAGAAACCTTGCGTGCACTTCCCGCATCCGTACCCATCTTGGCGGTTCCCGCGGCGCACCGGCGCCTCAAACGCCTCTTTCCCGAAGGCCGCACCTTGGTGTCTTTGGAGCAAACTTTTTGTTCGCATCCCTCGCTTCCGGGCCTCACCCTGACCCCACTCCCCGCGCCTTGGTGGGACCCCACCCACGGGGGGCTTTGGATCTCATCGGACGAGGGAAGTGTGCTGATCGCCCCGCACGGATACCGCAACCGGCGCCTGCTTCGTGCCTTGCGTCCGGCCATGGCCCGACCGTGCACGGTGTTGGCCCCCTCCATGCAGTACCGTCTGCCGCTTTTCTTGGGCGGAACCGTCAATTTGGGGCTCAAAAACGCCTACCACCTGTGCCAGGACGTCCACGCCCATGCCTTCGTGGAGACGCACTCGTCCGACAAGCCGGCCACCGGACTGGCGCGTGCCTTGGCCCGCGTCCGGCGCCCCAATTTGGAGCAGGTGAAGTCCCTCATCGCCATAACCCAGGAACTTCCGTACGCGCCGCACGAACAACCGATTGCCAAATAAAAACGGGCCCCGCTGGGGCCCGTTTTTGTTTCGGCTCGTTCTAAACGTGCAACAATAACTTACTCGTCAAAACTCACCACCACCTTTTCGGACGTGGGCGTTGCCTGGCACGTGAGCACGTAGCCGTCGGCCACTTCTTCCTCGCTCAATGCGTAGTTCATGGCCATCTCCACGGATCCCTCCAAAACCTTGGCGCGGCACGTGCAGCAAACGGCTCCTTTGCAAGCATAAGGAACGTCGGCACCCGCATCCAAGGCAGCATCCAGCACGAAATCCTTGGGGCGCATGTTGAAGTGGGTTTCTTCGCGGTCCAAGATCACTGTGGCCTGAACGGTGGCTCCCTTCTCCAGCTTGCCCGACGTCGGTTTCGCTGGGGCGGCAGCGGGTGTTGCAGCGGTGAACAACTCAAAATGAACGCGTTCCTTGGGAACGCCCAGACCCACCAAAGCATCCGTAACGCCATGAATCATGGGCTCCGGACCGCACAAGTAAAAAGCACGAGCGGAGGTCAACGCCGGAAAGCGCTCCGCAAAAAGTTCCACGCGGTCCCGGTCAATGCGGCCCTTTAGGGCGTCTGCCCCTTGGTCTTCGCGGCTCAACACGTGGTGCACCTCCAGTCGGCCCAAATAGCGGTCTTTCAGATCTTCCAACTCTTGCTTGAACAGGATGGACGACGTAGACCGGTTGCCGTAGTAAAGCGCAAACGTGCTGTTGGGCTCCGCTTCCAATACCGTGGTTAAAATGCTCAAAATCGGAGTTATGCCGCTTCCGGCCGCAAAACCCGCGTAGTGCGCCGTGCGGGTGGCGTCGGGGTCAAAGGCAAAG
>CAYXHJ010000131.1:0-5411 GCA_964464855.1 uncultured Owenweeksia sp.
ATCATTTCTTATCCTGGGGCACCATTTGCTACGGGTGGTACCATAACCCAAGTTGGTGGAAATACAATTCACACATTTAATAGTTCAGGTACATTTACTTTCACGGGATCACCCACGGCTAGTATTCCAAGCGTATACTCATGCAGTCCGGTATCATTCAATATTGTTGGTACTCCTGCATCCGGATTTACATTAGATTGGTATGATGCATCCACTGGAGGAAACTTATTAGCGAGTGGGTCATCTACCTACACTACTCCAGTACTATCTAACTCCACAGTATATTATGTTGCGGTTAGAAATACTACAACGGGTTGTATATCCTCAACTCGATATGCGGTGAATGCAGACATTTACGGGTCACCAACCGTGAGTTCAAATCAAACAATTTGTTCGGGAAGTGCGCCTGCCAACTTAACACTATCTGGAAATTCAGGCACCATTCAATGGCAAGTTTCAACGGATAGCGTGAATTTCACAAATATTGTTGGCGCTACAAGTACAACACTTACGAGCGCTCAAATGGGTACATTAACAGCAAAACGATTTTATCGGGCAGCCCTAAGTGGAGGATTATGTGGTAATATGAATACGAACATAGTTACCGTAACTGTGATTTATGCTCCTTCAGTAACGGCTACCTCAAGCACAACAAATTGCGGACCTGGTACCATTACTTTAACAGCCACCTCATCAGGTACTGTAACTTGGTATGCGGCACTAAGCGGAGGCACCTCTCTCGGTACTGGGAATTCTTTTACCACACCAAGTATAAACGCTACTACAACCTATTATTATGACGTTACGGGTAATGGTTGTACCTCTACGCCTAGATCTAGTATGGTAGCAACAATTAATCCAATACCGCCTACGGCTATACTTGGAAATGGACAAGTTGAATACCTTGTAGTTGGTGGCGGAGGTGGCGGAGGCCATGACGGTGCTGGCGGAGGCGGAGGCGGCCAAGTAAAATCCGGAAATATTAACCTAGCCGCAGGTACGTATGCCGTTACTATTGGAGGAGGAGGTGCAAACTCAACAACTACAGGTGGTCAAGCCGCTGATGGAGGCACGACTACATTAAGTTTTCCAACTGCTATTACATCAATTGGAGGAGGTGGCGGAGGCTCAAAACAAGCCAATGGACGTCCAGGTGCTAATGGTGGTGGTGGTGGACATCACGCAACGACCATAATGACGGGTGGTGCAGGCGCCGTAGGTGGATTTAATGGTGGAACGAATGGCGCAGCAGGCTCAACTGGAGCTGGCGGTGGTGGCGGAGGCGGCGCTGCGGGAGCAGGAACTAATGGGCCTGCTGGAAATGGCGGAGCGGGTGTTGCGTCAAATATAACTGGAACTACTGCTTATTATGGTGGTGGCGGTGGTGGTGGAAGCCACAGTGGAACAGGAACCGGTATTGGCGGAATCGGAGGCGGTGGAACCGGAGGGCGAGGATTAGGTACAAATGTATTGGCTACAGCTGGAACCGCGAACACTGGCGGAGGCGGCGGTGGTGCTGGAGAAGCAAGTAGTAATCCAGGAAAAGCTGGTGGCTCAGGTGTGGTAATCATTAGATACTTGGGGACACCAAATGGAACAGGCGGAACGATTTCACAAGTAAACGGGTATACCATACATCGATTTAATAGCAATGGGTCATTTGTTTATAACGGTTCAAATGTTGCCGTTGCTGATGCCGCCTCGTGTGGACCTGCTGCATTAACATTAATAGGTACCTTAACTGGAAACTATACCATTGACTGGTATGATGCTTCCACAGGTGGAAACCTATTGGCATCGGGTCAAGCAAACTACACTACCCCTGTATTAAACTCAACAACTACCTATTATGCTGAGGTTCGTGATTTAGTTACTGGATGTATATCAAGTGCAAGATTAGCTGTAAATGCAACAATAAATAATCCACCAACAGTTTCAGCAAATCAATCCATATGTTCTGGAACAAGTCCTTCGAACATAACCATAACCGGTGCGCTTGGTAACATTCAATGGCAAGTCTCTTCAGACAGTGTCAACTTTACGAATATTGCTGGAGCAACGAGTGCAACACTTACCAGTGCTCAAATGGGTGTGTTAACAGTAAAACAATTCTATCGTGCAGCGCTTTCAGGAGGAGCCTGTGGAAACATGAACGGTCCAGTGGTAACGGTAAATGTTATCAATACACCAGCTATATCCAACGTAACAGCGACTTCAGTTTGCGGATCGGGTACAAGCACCCTATCCGGAACATCCACAGGAACGATATCATGGTACGCAGCTTCTACGGGAGGTTCAGCGCTTGCAACAGGCGGCACATACACTACTCCATCGCTTAACACGACAACAACCTATTATTATGACGTAACTGGAAATGGCTGTACTTCAACCCCAAGAGGGACTGTAACGGTTACAGTTAATGCACTTCCAAATGCTTCCAGCGGTTCCCTTAATGTGGAATTACTTGTTGTTGGTGGCGGTGGTGGCGCAGGATACTTCCGTGGAGGCGGCGGAGGTGGCGGAGGTTACATTGCCGTACCATCTTACACAGTAACAGGTGGTTCAGCTATTCCGATTACTGTAGGTATCGGAGGTTCACCGGGTACCGACAATGCAGGTACCGGAGTGCATGCCACCAGTGGAACCAATTCCTCTTTTGGTAGCACACACATTGCCATCGGTGGTGGCGGTGGTGGAAGCTATGGTGGTGGTCCACAAAATGGATACAATGGAGGATCTGGCGGCGGTGGCGCGAACCAATCTAGTTCTGCAAATACAGGGTATGGTGGCACAGGAACTGCAG
Organism: uncultured Owenweeksia sp.; assembly: GCA_964464855.1. Lineage (GTDB taxonomy): Bacteria > Bacteroidota > Bacteroidia > Flavobacteriales > Schleiferiaceae > CAMDTE01. The sequence goes on from CAYXHJ010000131.1 coordinate 2,804, forward strand.
GACAAGGATTCAGCGGAGGCAATTCTCGCTGCGGTGGAGGTGGTGAAGTTTCTGGTGGCGGCGGTGGTGGAGCCGGAGGTGCTGGAACGAATGGATCTTCTAGCGGGTGCGGTAGTTCTGCCTATAGACCATTTTACCCAGGAAATGGCGGAAACGGAATTCAAAACTCAATCACGGGAACAGCAGTTTGGTACGCTGGCGGTGGTGCCGGTGGTGGCCTTGGTACTAATGCAAACATTCAAGGCACCAATGGCTTAGGAGGAGGACAAGCCTCATTTGGCGGCGGAGGGCAATGTAAAGTGGTTTCGAACAATTTTGTTGCTGAAAGTGGTGGTCCGGGAATCGTAGTAGTGAAATATGCTGGCACTCCAGTGGCAACGGGTGGAACGATCACTCAAGTTGGTGGATTTACCATACATACCTTTACCTCAAACGGAACATTCACAGTTCCTGCTGCGGCTGTTGCTAATAACACCTCACGTTGCGGACCTGGAACTGTAACCTTTACTGGTTCATCGTCAAGCGGATATTCCTTAAATTGGTACGATGCATCAACTGGAGGAAATTTGTTAGCATCGAATACGATTGGTTATACCACCCCATCTATAAATGCGACAACAACATACTACACAAGCATAGTAAATACGGTTACCGGATGTGAATCCGCTACACGTACTGCTGTTACAGCAACAGTGATAACCGGTGGAACAGCAAGTTCGAATCAAACTGTTTGTCCTGGACTTTTACCAAATCCGATCCAATTGACAGGAAATAGTGGTACCATCCAATGGCAAACAAGTAATGACAACGTGACGTTTACGAATATTACTGGTCAAACCACAGCAACGTTGTCCGCTAGTTCAATTGGCATTATGTCTGGTATTAAATACATACGCGCAATGGTAACAGGAGCTTGCGTTACCCCTTCGAACGTGGTAACTCTTTCTCCAGCCTCTGTCAATGTCTTGACACCTTTAACAGCAAGTTCATATGTCTGGAATGGCCAAAGTTCTACGCAATGGGGAACACTTGCGAATTGGTATGCATATAATGGCACTAATTTAGTTCCAGCGGCTACCTTACCTAGCTCACTAAACACAACCATTGTACCTGCAAACGGAAGTTGTATTTTAAGTCAACCAACCTTTCCAAGTGGTTCCTCTACAATTGATGACATCATATTGGAAACAGGTTCTCAGTTTACCCAAACCGGCGGAGCTATTACAGTTAATGGCGATTTTGTAAATAATGGCGTCCTAAGTGCCTCAGGTGGAATCGTGAATTTTGTTGGTACTACTGCTGCCACAATAAGTGGTACCGGTTCCATTCAATTTGCAAAAATGAGAGTTAATAAAACTGCTGGCGGTACATTAACCTTACAATCTCCGGTTATCGTAACAGACTCTCTGTATATGCAACAAGGAAATATATTTACAAGTGCTAATCACCTACTAACACTCGGAATAAGCAGTGTGTTACCCGGTAAGTTAGTATGGAACAACGGTACGATTGTAGGTCCGTTCAAGCGTTACTTTGCCAATGCTGCAACTTCTGGCACTGGTGGAATGTTCCCAGTTGGAACCGCTTCATATAACCGCTATGCAGATATTAATTTTAGTACGAGCCCGGGAACCAATCAATTCTTGACAGTTGAATATATTGTTGGAGCACCTACAACAAGTGGGTCTGTCCTTTATAACGGTCTTCCATTATGGGCATCAAACTCTTTAATACAAAACTATTCTGCCGATGGATACTGGAACGTGACTCCAACAAATAATGATTACACGGCGAACATCAATAATGTAGTTTACGGAATTACACTTTTCGCTAATAATCTTACAGGGATGCAAACACCTCAGATATGTCGAATTATCAAGAGCAGTGGGTCCAATACGGTCAATCAACATCACGTAGCATGGCAAGCCTGTGGAACGCATACCCCAATCAATGGCGGTGCGAGCCCCTTATCCTTCTTAATTTCAAGTACGGCGTCTCAAGGATTTAGCTGGTTTAATATCGGAACGCCTAATTCGCAAGCCTTACCGGTAGAATTTACAGGCATGACGACCACTTGTGAAAAGGAAGCCGTTTCTATTCGCTGGTCTACTGAATCGGAACACAACAACGACTATTTTAGAATTGAAAAATCAATCGATGGTAGTGCATGGGATATCCTTGGGTATGTTGATGCGGTTGGAAACAGTAGTATACTCAACGGATACGAATACCTTGATCAGGAGTTCCGATCAAACACCTATTATCGATTATATCAAGTAGATCAAGACGGTAGTGAAGAGTTGCTAAGCACCTTGTATAGCGACTGTGATGCCGAGACAAGTGAGATTGCTTCATACCCTAACCCAAGTCATGAATCATTTTCTATCTATTGGAAGCAATTCAATACGAGTGGGGATGGAACCATAACAATTCGAGACATCAATGGAAAAACCTTGCATCGGGAAACTGTGGAATTGAGTCTAGGCGCAAACCTCTTTATGATCAAAGCGTATCTAGCACCGGGAGTGTATATGATCGAATTGATGGATGATAATTACGAGCGAAGGTTAATAAAACACGTAGTTAACTAAATCAAAAAAGGGGGCCG
>CAYXHJ010000132.1:0-5407 GCA_964464855.1 uncultured Owenweeksia sp.
CGCCCATTCCCGCACCTCTGCAGCCGTGTAGTCTGTGCCGGGTTCCATCCACTGACGCACGCCTTCCGGAACCAGGGGCAAATTCAGGCGCGTACCCAAATCTTGGGCCCAGGTGGATTTGCCGCTGCTTTCCGCACCCGTGATCACCCACCGAAACGGTTCGTGGAGCAGGTTTTTGGGTTTGGGCAATAGGGCCCACACGGCGCATTGGTCGTCCACAGTTACGCGGTTCCATACCGCTTCTCCCTCCGGAAACGTTGCGTGGCCCAGCGCAAATGGCGAAGGCTCCCCGGTACACTGAAAATCGCGCGCAAAGTGCAAGCCGGGCACTCCAATGGCCTTGTACATGGCCTCCTTCAATCCCCAGAGTTCCCGCAAATCAAATGCTAGTTCTTCGGGCGTTACGAATTTGGCCGCCACGCGGGCCAGTTGGTTGCGCGGCCCCTCTACGTCAATTCCCACCGGTCGGGTGGGGTGGAAGGCCGCCGCAGCGTGGGTGGCGGAATGCGATAAGGCCACAAAACCCATCCCCGCCGGCAGCACAGGACGACCGGCAGAAGAATAGTGCAAATGCTGGAGAACATCTTCTCGGTTGGCGCGTTGAAGCACTTGAAACAAGGCAAATCGCGCAGCGGAAAAGGCTACACGGGCAGATTCTGATTTTCGATCTGCCCCTCGTTTTTGGCATGCGTCGGACCAGCGTGCTGTGCCGCACGCCTCCTGACGCCCCACCCAGGCGAGTCCCTCATCGGGAAGTTCAATCCACACCGTTTCCGTACCTTTGCCGCAAATTAACGACAAACCTCCCTGCCATGGCCTACGTGCCCTATAAAGTGAAAGACATGTCCCTCGCCGAGTGGGGACGCAAGGAAATCCAATTGGCTGAAGCAGAAATGCCCGGTTTGATGGCGTTGCGGGCTGAATACGGTGCTTCTAAGCCTTTGGCGGGCGCACGCATTGCGGGTTGCCTCCACATGACCATCCAAACGGCCGTCCTCATTGAGACGCTGGTGGAATTGGGTGCTGAGGTAACTTGGTCTTCCTGCAACATTTTCTCCACGCAAGACCACGCCGCTGCTGCCATTGCCGCCGCCGGCATTCAAGTTTATGCGTGGAAGGGCATGACGGAAGAAGAATTTGATTGGTGCATTGAGCAGACCCTGCACTTTGGCGCCGATCAAAATCCGTTGAACATGATTCTGGACGACGGCGGCGACCTGACCAACATGGTTTTGGATCGTTACCCGCACTTGGCTGCCGGCATTGGCGGTATTTCTGAGGAAACCACCACGGGCGTACATCGCTTGTACGAGCGCATGGCCAAGGGCACGTTGCCGTTGCCCGCCATCAACGTGAACGACAGCGTGACCAAATCCAAATTCGACAACAAGTACGGTTGCAAAGAGTCGGCGGTTGACGCTGTACGTCGGGCCACCGATTTGATGATGGCCGGAAAAGTGGTGGTGGTTGCTGGCTACGGAGACGTCGGTAAAGGTACCGCTGCGTCGTTCCGCGGCGCGGGCGCACGCGTCATCGTGACGGAAATCGACCCCATCTGTGCGCTGCAAGCGGCCATGGACGGTTTTGAGGTCAAGCGCATGGACAACGCCGTTCCGCGTGCGAACATCGTCTGCACGGCAACGGGCAACAAGAACATTGTAACGGAGCGTCACTTCCGCATGATGAAGGACAAGACCGTGGTGTGCAACATCGGTCACTTCGACAACGAAATCGATATGGCTTGGTTGAACCAATCCTACGGCCACACCAAAACGGAGATTAAGCCCCAGGTGGACCTGTACAACATCGACGGCAACGACATCATTGTTTTGGCGGAAGGTCGTTTGGTCAACTTGGGCTGCGCCACCGGCCACCCCAGTTTCGTTATGTCCAATTCGTTCACCAACCAAACGTTGGCGCAGATTGAATTGTACACGAACAAAGGCAAGTACCCCAACGAGGTGTTCACCTTGCCCAAGCATTTGGACGAGAAAGTGGCAGCCTTGCACCTCTCTGCAATTGGTGTAGAATTGGATACCTTAACCGAAGATCAAGCCGCCTACATCGGTGTTACGGTTCAAGGTCCATTCAAGTCCGACGCCTACCGTTATTGAGTTTTTCGCACCGCCACCCGCAGGGGTGTGCAGAAAAAAACCCGGCTTCCGCCGGGTTTTTTTGTTTGAACGAGCTGGGCAATATCCTCCGCAAGGTCAGAGTCCAAAGGCGGCACGAATTTGATCCACAGCGTCCAGTTTCTCCCAAGTGAACAGTTCCACCTGCATTACCTTTTCTTCGTAGCCGTTGCCAGCTGGGCGCTTGAACGTCTTTGACACCGTTTCCGGGGTGCGCCCCATGTGGCCATAAGCGGCTGTTTCTGCGTAAATGGGTTGACGCAAGCCGAATTTTTGCTCAATGAAGTAGGGGCGGAGGTCAAACATTTTCTGCACGCGCTCCGCGATGGCACCGTCGGACAGCTTCTTGCCGTCTGCACCGCGCACCAAGCCGGTGTTGTAGGTGTTGATGTAAAAGCCCACCGGTTCTGCCACGCCAATGGCGTAGGCCAGCTGTACCAATGCTTGCTTGGCAACGCCCGCGGCCACCAAGTTCTTGGCCACGTAGCGCGCGGCGTAGGCCGCAGAACGGTCCACTTTGGAAGGGTCTTTGCCGGAGAAGGCGCCGCCCCCGTGCGCGCCCTTGCCGCCGTAGGTGTCCACAATGATTTTGCGGCCGGTCAGACCGGTATCCCCGTGCGGTCCGCCAATCACAAACTTGCCCGTAGGATTGACGAGGTACTTAACGTCCGCGGTGAACAAGCGCTGAATTTTGCGCGGCAATGCTTTTTTAATGCGGGGGATGAGGTAGCGTTTGATGTCTGCCTCAATGCGTGTCTGCATCTCTGTTGCGTCCTCGGAAAAATCGTCGTGCTGGGTAGAAAGCACCACCGTGTCGATGGCTTCCGGTACGTGTCGGTCCGAATAGCGGATGGTCACCTGGCTCTTGGAGTCCGGGCGCAGGTACTTCATCACCTTGCCTTCCTTGCGGATGGCAGCCAATTCGCGCAACAGCAAGTGGCTGATTTCCAGTGCCAATGGCATGAAGTTCTCCGTTTCGTCTGTGGCGTAACCAAACATAATGCCCTGGTCTCCAGCGCCTTGATTTTCGCGGTCCTTTTGTTCCACCCCACGGTTGATGTCTGCCGACTGTTCGTGAATGGCGCTTAAAATGCCGCACGAGTTGGCCTCAAACATGTACTCGCTCTTGGTGTAGCCAATTTTTCGGATGACGTCGCGGGCGATCTCTTGGGCCTCCAAGTAGGTTGCCGACTTTACTTCGCCCGCCAGCACCACCTGACCGGTGGTCACCAAGGTTTCGCAAGCCACCTTGGACAAGGGGTCAAACGCCAAGAAATGATCCACCAACGCATCGGAGATTTGGTCGGCGATTTTGTCGGGGTGCCCTTCGGACACCGACTCAGAAGTAAATAAGTAGCTCATGATTCGTTTGTCGCGTTTAGCGTGTCGAACCGTTCCGCTGCAATACAGGCAAAGTGCTCAAGATCCCGTCTTTAGCATTTTTTACCGTGGTTGCAATCGGAGCAAATCCTTCCACGCGGTTGCAAAGGTACATTACAAAAGGGGATCCAACGCTTGTTTTAAATCCGCAACGATGTCGTCCGGATGCTCAATGCCCACACTCAAGCGAACCATGGCCGCGGTAAGTCCCAGCGATTCTTTTTCTGCGTCCGGCATGTCTGCGTGCGTCATGTGGTAAGGGTGTTGAGCCAAACTTTCGTTGGAACCCAAACTTACCGCCAGTTTGATGTGCTTGAGGGCATTCAAGCAGCCAAAAGCGCCGGCTTCACCGCCGCGCACATCGAACGAAATCATGGCGCCCGGTGCGCTGCACTGCTTCGCGTAAATAGCGTTCTGCTCCGCTCCTTGTTCCGGTAGCCCCGGGAAATAGACCCGTTCCACGGCAGGGTGCTGCTGCAGGAAGGAAGCTACTTTTTGGGCGTTTTCCGTTTGCTTTGCCATCCGCAAAGACAACGTCTCCAACGATCGCGTGAGCAACCAGCAGGTAAAAGGAGAAGCCATGTTGCCAATAAAAGTGCGCAGTCCTTTCACGGCTGCCAATACTTCCGAGCGGCCCACCACGGCTCCCGCAATCAAGTCCGAATGCCCGGACAAGTACTTGGTGGCGGAGTACACGGACAAATCCGCGCCCCATTCCAAGGGCTTTTGCCAGATGGGTCCCATGTAGGTGTTGTCCACGGCATATAAAATAGAGGTCCCGTAGGTGGATTCCAGCCGACGGCGCAAGGTGTTGAGTCCTTCGAGGTCTACCATGGCATTGGTGGGGTTGGCTGGAGTTTCCGCGTGGACCACCCGCACTTGGGCGCCTTCGCCGCTGGCGATCAAAGCATCGCCCAAGGCCTCCAAATCGGAGGAGGCGTCGAACGGCGTTACGTGCACCCCGATGCTCGTTAAGTAGTGGTAGGCAAAGTGGTGCGTTCCACCGTACACGGGATTGCTCAACAGCAGCCGATCTCCGGGTTTCAAAAAGGCCAAGAACACCGTGGAGATGGCGCTCATGCCGCTCTCAAACACAGCCGCCTCGTCGGCGTTTTCCCAAACCGCCAAACGTTCCTCCAAAATTTGCAGGTTGGGGTTGTTCAAACGGCTGTAGATGAGGCCGGGCACTTCGCCTTCGCGTTGGGCCTCTTTGCCGTAGGCCACGGCGAAAAAGTGCTTGCCGGCTTCCGCGTTGGGGAAAGCAAAGGTGGACGTCAGAAACAAGGGCGGTTTTACGGAATACTCGCTCCAAGACGGCTCGTAGCCGTGGGACATCATCAGGGATTCGGGATGGTTTCCAGTCATGGTTCAAATTTGGAGGGAAGAAGTGATATTTTCCGAAACTTTACCATATTTTAGATAAAAAACCTATTTAATGTCATCTTTTCAGAAAATTGATCTAGACGAAGTGGATTTACAGCTCCTCCGTGCACTGCAAGAGGACGCGCGTTTGAGCACCAAGGAGCTGGCCAAGCGGGTGCACAAATCGACCACCGCCACCTACGAGCGCATTAAGCGCATGGAAGCGGCCGGCGTCATTGCGGGGTACCGGGCGGAGGTTCCGCCGGCCGCGCTGGGCAAAGAGCTGGTGGTCTTTGTGTCCATCCGTTTGAAAGAACACCGGGACACCATTTTGGAGGCTTTTCAGTCCGATTTGCGTGGATTGTACGAAGTGGAGGAGTGGTACCACATCACCGGTCCGCACGATTTCATGCTCAAAGTGGCCATGCCGTCCATGGACGCCTACCACCGTTTCCTGAACAAAAAATTAGCAGCGTTGCCCAACATTTCCACGGTGCAGAGCTTGATTGTGTTGCATCGGGGGAAGTAATCGG
>CAYXHJ010000133.1:0-5406 GCA_964464855.1 uncultured Owenweeksia sp.
AGCTGGTTCAGAGCATCTGCCTTACAAGCAGAGGGTCCGGGGTTCGAATCCCTGTTCACCCACGAAAAAAGCCTGCGAAAGCAGGCTTTTTTTATTTTACACATCCGAAAGTAACACTGTACAAACGGTGCTTTTACTTGGACTCTGTAGTGTCGTTATTCGGTTTAAAGTCCAAACTCAAGCTATTGACGCAGTAGCGCAATCCCGTTTCCGTTGGACCGTCGGGGAAAACATGACCCAAATGTCCTCCACAAGAGCCGCAGAGGATTTCGGTCCGCACCATGCCGTGCGATAAATCTCGTTTCTCAACAATTTTGTTGTTGGAGAGTGCAGCGTCAAAAGAGGGCCAACCGCAGTGGCTATCGAATTTCTGCTCGCTGGAGAAAAGTTCGGTCCCGCATCCGGCACACGTGTAAATTCCATCTTCAAAATGCAGATTGTACACCCCGGTTCCCGGGTACTCGGTACCTTTTTCGCGCAAGATGCGGTATTGTTCCGGGGTCAATTGTTTGCGCCACTCGGCTTCCGTACGTTGGACAGGGTAGTTTTCCACAGATGCTTCTTTTGTTTGAGGGGTGGACGAGCGGCAGCCGTTCAGTACGGCAATGGCCCAAAGAACAGAGACGGCTTTCATTGTTTTAAATAACGTGAAATTGCGTCCCATGTTTCCGGCCTCCAAAGAATTTTACGGTGCCCCAAAGGAGAAGTTCGTAGGCATTGGCTGTTGGGATGCGCTTTGTGGAGTAGTTCGGCATCCGAAATGGGAACCTCTTGATCGTCGGGAGCGTGCAAAATAAGGAGTGAACCGGAATAAGATACACGATCGGGCGAGTAGTAGCGGGGGTCGGAACCCAGCTCCCGTGCTACGCGGTCGAGCAGCATGGAAACATAGCGATTGGGCAAACCCGACTGGCGAATGAATTCTTGGAAAACGCGTTCGGTATTTCCAAAGGCGCTGATGGAGACCAGTCGATCCCAATGTGCGCCGTGATCTACGGAAAGCAACAGGGCAGCCCCGCCCAAGCTGTGTCCCAAGCCGGCAAAAAAGGGGCCGTGGTGCTCGTTCAACCACGCAGCGTATTGGGCAAAGTCCCGCAACGAAGAGGCCTTGGTACGACCCGGGACATGCCCAGGGGCCGTAACAACCGTACAATCGAAGCCGTGTGTATTGAGGGCATCCACTACCCCGCCCAATTGGTTGGGGCGGCCGCTCCAGCCGTGCAGAACTAAAATTTTCCCTCGTTTTTCAACCGACGCGGACGGTGCGTGAGCAATGGGAAGGTTACCCCAGGGTGTTTCCAAGATTTCCGGAGTCCATTTGGCTGCATACGGCCGTTCGCGTTCCGGTAGGGCGTAGGGACGCGGGTAAAAGAACAACCGATACAACAAGTCAAGGGTCAGTCGCTCGGAAAAGAAGTGAATTCCCTTAAGCGCCCATTGGAGACCTATTGGGAAGAGGGAAAACGACTTGGGCGCGGGAGGGACGGACATGGCGCAACTACAGGAATAAAAAGAGAGGCTGTTTTTATTGCAAACAGAAGAAACAACCAACGAATGCTAAAATAGGGCGAAAAAAAAGTCCGCGAATGCGGACTTAAAAACGTTTTGGTGCCCTGGACTGGACTCGAACCAGCACGACCGTAGGTCACCACCCCCTCAAGATGGCGTGTCTACCAATTTCACCACCAGGGCTTTTGTGACTTGGCTGGGATTCGAACCCAGGACCCATACATTAAAAGTGTATTGCTCTACCAGCTGAGCTACCAAGTCAGTGCTTCTCTCAAAGCGGGTGCAAATATACATACGCATTTCAAAAAAACCAATAGTTTCGGCCGATTACCTTTGTTTTTATGAAAGGACCCCTGCAACCGGTGGTACTGGTCGGCTACATGGCTGCTGGTAAATCGTCAATTGCCAAGCAATTAGGGAAAATATGGAACGTTCCATCTTTGGATTTAGATCATGAAATCGAGCATAAAACAGGTTCTGCGCCGGCGGATTGGTTGCGATCCAAAGGTGAGGTGGCCTTTCGAAAAACCGAAGCTGCCGTGCTGCGAGAATTGGACTGGAGCGTTCCATTCGTGTTAGCGGCCGGGGGCGGGACACCGTGCTATGCAGAAAACATGCAGTTTATGCGGCAAAGGGCCCTGGTGGTTTATTTGCAATGGCCGGTATCGGTCTTGGTGGATCGCCTGCGGAATCTGCGCGCTACGCGACCCGTACTGGACGGGGTTGCCGACGATCAACTTCCGGCCTTTGTAGGTGCACATTTGCTGGAACGCAACTTCTACTACGGGCAAGCACCCCTCCGAATCGTTTTGGAGGCCAACGAGGATGTTTTGAACTCTGTAGAACGCGTGCGTGAGGCCTGCGAAAAGAATTGGTCTTCAGTCCCGCAATGAAACGGTAATCTCCGCCGATTCGCCAAAATGTACGTCCACGTGGTCTTTTAGACTCGTACTCAAGGACAAACCCTTGATGTCCGCCTTAATGGGAAAGGACTTGTGGTTTCGGTCCACCAAAACCGCCGTGGTCAAGCGTTTGAGGGGGGCTTGAAGCAAATGATGAACACCGTACATCAACGTGGCACCAGAATTGAGTACGTCGTCCACCAATACCACGCACCGATGGCTCAAGTTTGCTACCGGAATGCTGCACACCGTAGGACCGGCGTGGGGATTTCTTTTGTTGACAGAAAGCTCCACCAATTCCACCGTCATGGAACCGCGCAACCGAACCCGGTCCACCAATTGCTCCGCCAATTTATATCCGGACTGAGCCAGGCCCACCACCACTAGATCGGATTCGCCCCAATGGCGCTCGGTGATTTCCCAGGCCATGCGGTCCAGCTTGCGGTTGACCGCATCCGCGTCTAAAATGTGTTGTGCAGTGGGCATGGTGGAAAGATACGGAGGATTTAACGGAGGGTCAAGCGCGCAATGCTTTCCATGTGGTGCGTTTGCGGAAACAAATCGACCGGTTGAACCGAGTCCACGCGGTAGACGCTCTGGAGGAGCTCTAAATCACGTGCTTGTGTAGCGCTGTTGCAACTAACGTAAACCAATTTAGGTGCTTTTAGTTCGATTAACTGTTCAACCACTTTGGGGTGCATTCCGTCCCGAGGAGGATCCGTTACGACGGTGGTTGGAGCTCCGTGTCGGGCAATAAAATCCGTATTGAAGACCCGACGCATGTCGCCTACTTCAAAATGTGCGTTGGAAAAACCATTGAAACGAGCATTTTCTTGGGCCGCCTCAATGGCTTCTGGAACACTTTCTATACCGGCAACGTATTCGGCCGTTTGTGCCAAAAACAGCGCGATGGTTCCGGTACCCGTGTACAAATCATACACCCGCTCACCGGTTTCCAATTGGCACATTTCTAAAGTTTTACGGTACAAAACTTCCGCCTGATCAGGATTCGTTTGGTAAAATGACTTGGGGCCAATTTGGAAGCGTAGTGGAGGACGGTTGGGGACCACGGAGGCCATGGTTTCCAACAAAAAGGGACTGCCGTAGATCAATTCCAACGGCACGTCGTAGATGCTGTCGTTTCCTTTGGTGTTTAGGCCCGCATAAAGGCTGACGACCTCCGGGAAAGCAGCACGCAAACCGGCAAGCAACTCGTCCAATCCCGGGTGCAGTTCTGCGTATTGAATAATAACCATCCACTCGTTGGCACGATTGCTGCGCAGCGTTAGCGTCCGCAAGCATCCGTGTTGTTCGCGAATGTGGTAAAACGAGATTTCCAATCGTTTTGCGTTCTCACGAATCCACTGGCGAATCCGATTGCCGGTATCCGGCACCAAATGACACGTGTCTACGTCCAAAACTTTGTCCCAAAGACCGGGTGCATGAAATCCCAAACCGGATCGGTCTTCAAATACGACTCCGGAGGCCATTTCAGTAGGAGAAAGCCAACGTACTGCGGAAAACGAATATTCCGTTTTGTTTCGGTATCGATAGGCAGTTGGCGCTGCCAACGGTGCTTCAAAACGAGCGGTGGTTACCTTTCCAATCCGCTCCAAATGATCCTGGACCTCACGTCCCTTGAAGGAAACTTGGGCTGGATACGCCACGTGTTGCCACTTGCAGCCGCCGCAGGCGCCAAAATGGGAACAAACGGGCTCAATACGGTCCGGCGATGCTTGTGCAATGGATTCCAAACGACCTTCTATGTGTCCTTTTTTCTTGCGGTATCCCACCACGGTTCCTACATCTCCAGGTGCTGCACCGGTTACCAAAAGCGTTTTTCCTTCGGGAGTGTGCGCCACGCACACGCCACGCGAACCCGCGCGTTCAATTCGAATATTTTCCCATTTCACGGGGCAAAGATAGGCAAGCCCCTTGGCCTTATCTTTGATTCATGAAATCTTCCCACACTTCCCTAGTTTCGCACGCCGCGGCGGCCCACATGGACCGCGAAGCTCAGTATGGAGCGCACAACTACCACCCGTTGCCGGTGGTACTTGCTCGCGGAACGGGAGCACTGGTTTGGGACGTAGACGGGAAGGAGTATTTTGACTTCCTGAGTGCCTATTCGGCTGTGAACCAAGGGCACGGACACCCCAAAATCGTTCAAGCCCTCCAGGAACAGGCAGAAACATTGGCTTTAACTTCGCGCGCCTTTTACAACGATCAGTTGGGAACGTACGAACAGAAAATCACCCAATTGTTTGGTTATCAGAAGGTATTGCCCATGAATTCCGGAGCAGAGGCCGTAGAAACCGCCATCAAACTTGCCCGTCGTTGGGCGTACGACGTCAAAGGTGTTCCGGTTAATTCGGCCAAAATTGTAGTGGTGGACCAGAATTTTCACGGAAGGACCACTACCATCGTTTCGTTTTCATCCGATCCGGATTCCTACGGGGGGTTTGGTCCTTACGCCGACGGTTTTGTGCGCATTCCGTACAACGATTTGTCAGCACTCCAGAAGGCGCTCAAGGACCCAAATGTTGCCGCTTTCTTGGCGGAACCCATTCAAGGTGAGGCCGGTGTCCTGGTTCCAGACACCCACTATTGGGCCGGTGTTCGCGCTGCATGCTCGGCGGCTGGTGTATTGATGTTGGCCGACGAAGTTCAGACGGGCATCGGCCGAACGGGGGCTTGGTTGGCATCGTGCGGCGACTGCACTTGCACGGCAGCTTGTGAGAGGCAGTCCAACTACGTTCGTCCGGACGTCTTGATTTTAGGAAAGGCCCTCAGCGGCGGGGTGTATCCCGTTTCAGCGGTCCTCGCGGACGACGAAGTCATGCTCACCATTCATCCGGGACAGCACGGCTCTACGTTTGGAGGCAATCCTTTGGCCAGCCGGGTGGCTCAAGCGGCCTTGGACGTTATTTCGGACGAAGGTTTGCTCACCAATGCGCGGGAGCGCGGTACGCAATTTCGCGCCGGAGTGAATCGA
>CAYXHJ010000134.1:0-5265 GCA_964464855.1 uncultured Owenweeksia sp.
AGCATCCGGCTTGGTCTTTGTTGGACCTCAACGCCACCACCCCCGCAACAGCCTTTACGGACCTTCTGGACGGGTTGGCTTATTCCTCGCCCTTGCCCCCCATGGGCGGGTCGGACGCCTACGCCATCAGCCCCGACGGTCGGTACATTGCGTACGTGTGCAAACGCCAGAATGGCAAGGAGTTTGCCCTCAGCACCAACAGCCAAATCTACCTGCACGACCGCGAATCCGGATCCACCACGGAGTTGCCCGGTCAGCCCGGTTACGAAAGCCAACCGGCTTTTTCGCCCGACGGTTCGGTGTTGACGTACCTCTCCATGCCCACCGATGGCTTTGAGTCCGACGTCAACCAGCTGTGGGCCGTAGCCCTGCGTTCCGGACCCGGGGCGGGCCGCAACGCCGTGCGCTTGTTGGACGACGAGTATATTGAATCTTACAAGTGGCTCAATGCCAATACCTTGCTGTATCAGTACGCCACTCAAGCGACCCAGCAAATTGCGCGTGTGGATTTTGTACCGCGTCCTGCGGGCGGAATTCCTGTCGTTAAGAAAGTAACCCCGCTCACCAGCGGCGATTTCAACTACGGCGCCTTCGGCGCCGGCGGCACCACCGTTGTGGCCGAGCGCCAAGACATCAACCGCGCCAACGAACTGTTTGTATTTCCGTTGGCCGGCGGCGACGCCAAGGCCCTGACCCACGTGAACGACGCCGCCTACGCCGGCATTGCCAAGAGCAAAGTGGAGAAACGATGGATCACCACCACCGACGGCAAAAAAATGCTGACTTGGGTGATCTTGCCCCCGAACTTCGACGAAAAGAAGAGTTACCCAGCTTTGCTGTACTGCCAAGGCGGTCCGCAAAGCGCCGTGTCGCAATTCTACTCCTTCCGCTGGAATTTCCAATTGATGGCCGCCAACGGCTACGTGGTGGTGGCCCCCAACCGACGCGGAGTTCCTGGATTCGGCAAAGATTGGAATGAAGCCATTTCCGGCGATTGGGGCGGGCAAGCCATGAAGGATTATTTGTCTGCCATCGACTCCGTTGCCAAAGAGCCTTATGTCAACAAAGAGGCCCTGGGCGCCGTGGGCGCCAGCTACGGCGGTTACTCCGTGTACATGCTGGCCGGCATCCACGAGAACCGCTTCAAGGCCTTAATCAGCCACTGCGGCGTCTTTGATTTGCGCAGCATGTACCTGACTACGGAAGAAATGTTTTTCGCCAACCACGACATCGGCGGTCCCTACTGGGCACCCGCCCCTCCGGTGAGCTACGACCTCCACAACCCCAGCAACTACGTGGACCGTTGGAATGCCCCAATTTTGGTTATTCACGGCGGACGAGACTACCGCGTTCCGGAAAGCCAAGGCATGATGGCCTACCAGGCCGCTCAACTGCGTAACGTCCCCAGCAGATTTGTGTATTTCCCTACCGAAGGACATTGGGTTTTGAAACCGCAGAATGCCCTAGTTTGGAACACGGAGTTCTTTGGTTGGTTGGATCAGTGGCTGAAAAAGCCGTGACGCCCTGGGTTGCCGGTACCTTGCCGTGCGGCCTGCGTTGGGTGCACCAAGAAACGGCTGCACCCACCGGGCACATCGGATTAATCGTACGGGCCGGAACCCGCGACGAAGGCCCAGACGAACCCGGGCTGGCGCACTTCATTGAGCACCTGCTGTTCAAGGGAACCGTCCGACGCAAGCCGTTCCACCTTCTGTCCAAGATTGAAGATGCCGGAGGCGAACTCAATGCCTATACCGGCAAGGAAGACACCACTGTGTATGCCAGTTTCTTAGCGGAAAACTACCCGGCGGCATTGGATGTTCTTTTGGACATTGCCTTCCGATCGATCTTTCCGGAGAAGGAGCTCAAGAAGGAACAGGAAGTCATTGCGGACGAAATCGATGCCTATTTGGACGCTCCGGCGGAGTTGATTTTTGACGAATTTGAAGAGCTCCTCTTTGCGGGGCATGCGTTGGGCCACAACATTCTGGGAACCAAAGAATCGTTGCAAACGTTTACCCGCGAGCAAGTGCTGCGTTTTGTCCGCACCCACTACGTTCCCGCGAACATGGTTCTTTCTTCCGTCGGCCGGATTTCTGCCGCCCGTCTGGAGCGTCTGTTGCTTCGATTGACGGCAGATTTACCGGAGTCCCTCCAAGCCCCCGTGCCCCAAAGATCTCCGGCACCGTCCTACGTGCCGGTGCAAATAACGGGTCGGGATACCCACCAGTGCCATGTGGTGCTGGGCAGTCGTGCCGTATCCGTACACGATCCTGTTTTGACTACAGGGGTATTGTTGAACAATGTCTTGGGTGGCCCCGCCATGAGCAGCCGTTTGAATTTAAACATTCGGGAGCGCCACGGCATTGCCTACCAAATCGAAAGTTTTTTCACGCCCTACTCAGACACAGGTTTGCAAGGCGTGTACGTGGGCACGGATTCGGACGCTGTGGACCGGGCGGTGCGGCTGATCCACAAGGAATTGCGCCAACTGCGCGAGGTGCCTTTGGGCGTGGTGCAGCTCGCCAAGGCCAAGCAGCAGCTTTTGGGTCAGATGGCGCTTGCTCAAGAAAGTCCGGGAGCGTGGATGACGGCATTGGGACGGTCCTATTTGCTGTTCAACCGCATGGAGACCTTCGATGAAATACGTGCCAAAGTAGACGCCGTCACGGCTCAAGACGTGCTTGAGTTGGCCAATCGTTGGTACGACCCGGCTCAGTTGACCACCTTAGTTTACGAACCCACGAACGAAACCGATTAAATCAAACCCGCTCCACCGTGGAATTTTTACCCGAAAATATTGATCGCTACGCCGGCCTTTGGACCGAACCTGGATCTGAATTACTCCAGCGCATCGAGCGCGAAACGTGGCAGGAAGTTTTGATTCCGCGCATGCTCAGCGGCCACCAACAAGGTCGTTTTCTGAGCCTCATCAGCCACCTCATGCGCCCAAAACGCATTTTGGAAATCGGCACCTACACCGGTTACAGCGCGCTGTGTCTGGCGGAAGGATTGGCTCCTGACGGCGTTTTGCACACCATAGACATCAACGAGGAATTGGAAACCCGCGTCCGTGGTTACTTTGAGGCCTCGGGCTGGGGAAAGCGTTTACACCTGCATATTGGTGCAGCCTTGGACGTATTGGCTACTGCCGATTGGGCCCATGAGCCGTGGGATTTGGTCTTCATCGATGCGGATAAGGAAAACTACAGCGCCTACTACAACGCTGTAGTGGACCACGTGCGTCCGGGGGGATTGATTGTGGCCGACAACGTTTTGTGGAGCGGAAAGGTGGCAGATCCCAAAGAACAGGATTCAGAAACGGAAGGCCTTCGAGCTTACGTGGCCCAAGCACAAGCAGATCCGCGAGTGGTGCACCAATTGCTGCCGTTTCGGGATGGGTTGAGCGTCAGCCGTCGAGTCGCTCGGCCGTAAACTCGTTCTGGATTTCCAGTAACGTACGAAACGCCACAAATTTGCCGCCAAATCGCTCTTCCGTCTGCCGACGCAACCCCGGTGCGTACAGTTCTTGGTACAGCTGGAAGTCTTCCATCTGCGCAAATCGGTACTGAATGGAGTAGGTGGTTCCGGACTCTTCCTCCACCAGTACTCGTGTGAACCGACAGTCCAAAAATTGGCCGGTGGCCAAAACTTCGGGGATGTGAACCTCCAACATCCAGTCCTTCCAAAGGGCGTGTGCGGAGTCGTCAATGTTAACAGTAACGTTGTAGAGGTACATTAGTTGGCGGTTTTTGGGCCCGGTCGGTAGCGCTGGCGAGCCAGTTCTGACCAATACGAGTCCGGATAAGTTTCCATTAATCGAAGGTACAAGGCGCGAGCTTCTTCGGCCCGACTCCCCCCCGAGTTGGCCACAATTTGTGCCCACTCCCACAAGGCATCGTCGCCCAGTGCATGCCGTTCCGGCCATTCAACCAGCGGCCGGTATGCGGCCGCAGTTTGCTCTGCGTTTCCTTGGTCTCGGTTCCAACGCGCCCAAGCCAAGGCCGAATGGAAGTAGAGCGGATTGGAAGGGGGTAGGACACGCGTCAAGGAATCCAAAATGCGGCCGGCTGCGGCCTCGCTTCGCTCGGCCCGCAGCAGTTCTGCGCGGGCAAACGGCCGCAACGACGCGCCGGTGGAATCCTCTGCCAGAATCTCGTCCAGCAGCTGCGTACGCGCCAGCGCGTCGTTCGCAATTTTCTTCGACGTACTCGTCTTCAGCACCTCCCACTGCGTTTTGGCCCAAGCGATGTCCCCGGTTAGGTAAGCCACCCGCGCCTTCCGAAAAGCCGCTTCGTCGCCCAAAGGATTGCCGCCAAAATCTTGAGCCACTTCAGCATACCGCATCAAGGCGGAGAAGGGGGCGCCCAAGAGCAAATCCAAATCGCCCAAAAACAAGACAATGGAACCCCGCAACGGATCGTTGTCCGGGAGTCGGTCCGGAATCCCTTCCAGCACGCGTACCGCTGAATCGCTTTTGTTCCAACCGGCCACCAAAACTTGCGCCAAGGCCAATCGGGCCGACGGTTCCCAGCCAGCAGGCCAACCCGATTGCGGTTGCAATCCCCTTTTCAGCGCATTCCGCAGCTCGGCAAACCGCTCCGGACGTTTCCCCTGCAACGACCAAAGGGCCTCGTGTGCTTCCCGGGCAAAAGGCATTTGCACACCGGCTTCCATCAAGTATTGGTAGCATGCTTCTGCTGCGTCCCAACGCTCGGCGTTCTCTGCAGCCCGTCCTAATTGATACACGGCCAACCGTTGGGCAGGTTCCCCTCCGGATCGACGGTCCAACGCTTTCAACTGAACCAGCGCGTCGTCGAACAGCTGCTCTTGAATGTAGCACCACACCAAAAAATCTTCGTGTGCGCGAGAATTGCCCAGCTGCAGTCGCCCAATCAGAGCGTCGTACAAGAGTTCTGCGCGTGGAATCCGTCCGTTTTCATCCAACGAGTTGGAGAGAAATACTTGCAAAGTGGCCACGAAACCAGGATTTTCATCCAGCAACTGAACGTAGCCGCGGTAGACGTTGGGCAGGTCCCCCAAGTCCGCCCAGAGCAGCACTTTTTGGTACGTAAACCGCATGCCCGGCACGGCGCGCTCTGCGGCTTCCAAAACAGCTACGGCCTCCGCAAAAAGACCGTAGGACTTGAACCGATCGGAGAGGGGTGAGGCATTGCCCGGTTGAAGCGCGGCTCCGGAAACCGCTGCTTTCATGGCCTCGGTATAGTCCTCCGTTCGCCCCATTTTTTTGCACACAAACGCTTC
>CAYXHJ010000135.1:0-247 GCA_964464855.1 uncultured Owenweeksia sp.
TCGAACCTCTGTGGCGGTACCGGCAGACCCAAACTACGCTTCATGGCAAAAGGAATTGCAGCGACTTCAGGAAGGTACGCGTCTTATAGGTGATACCCTTCGTGCGATCGGTATGCGCAGGCCGGACATTGGGGCGAAGACTTCGCAGCATGTAGAAGATTTATTGAGCTATGGAATGCAAGCCAAGGCGCACCTAAAGGAGCGGCAGGGTTCCAATGCCGGTGTGCAATTGCAAAAGGCCATGAAG
>CAYXHJ010000135.1:268-5226 GCA_964464855.1 uncultured Owenweeksia sp.
CCAGCCGCAGTGGTCCAAGATGAAAAAAGATGGTACGGGCAGTTGTTCGAAGCCCGGTAGCGGTAAACCGTCTGCATCGGGAATGCGTAAAATGCAAGGTCAGTTAGCGGAGCAAATGAAGTCTTTGGGCTCTCGTCCGGGTCAACAGCCGGGCATGCAACCGGGAGAATCAAGCGGTCAACAGGGGCAGTCCTCGAAACCCGGGGACCGAGGGTCAACCGGCAATCAAGCAGAGCGTGCGTCGTTATTAGCGCAGCAAGAGCGTTTGCGCCGCGAGTTGGAGCGATCCAAGGGTGGTACGGCGCTCGGAAAGGAAGCTTCAGAGCTGATGAAGGAGTTGGAGCGCCAATTGATTAAAAATGCGGGAACACAGCAGTTGAATCAGACCCTTAAAAAGTTGGATATTAAGTTGTTGGAACTGGAAAGAGCCGAAAAACAAGAAGACGAGGACGAAAAAAGACAATCGGAAGCGGCTAAGGAGCGAATGATGACCAATCCAGCAAATAGTTCACCTGATTCGCGCAATTACAGTCAACCCCTGTTCCGTGGTTGGCCATTGTTTTATCCGGAATATACTCCTCAGAAATGGCCGTAAAATTTTATAATGTCCCGGATTTATGGATTTCTAGATGTGCGCACTGGCCGATGTGGTTGGAGGCTGTAGCAGAAAATGAAGGTAAACGACTGGGTGATTTTACCTATCGATTTCAAACAGATGAGGAGCTCTTGGAGTTGAACCGTAGTTTTTTGAACCACGATACCTATACGGACATCATTACCTTTGACCGCACTCGAGGCTTGCGCATTTCTGCGGACGTAGCCATTAGTTGGGAGCGTGTTTTGGATAATGCTAGGCATATGAATGCTGTTGTTGAAGATGAAGTGGATCGGGTATTGGTGCATGCAGTGCTTCATACGTGCGGTTACTTGGACAAGTCCGTTGATGACGAGAGAAACATGCGCTCCTTAGAAGATCAATACCTAGCCATTCGTCCCGATGTTTTGTTACACGTGGAACAATGAGTGTGCGTACGGTTTTTATATAGTTTAATGTTACACGTGGAACAATGCTAGACACAAGACCATACGACGTCATTGTGGTAGGTGCCGGTCACGCCGGTAGTGAGGCAGCCGCAGCTGCAGCGCGACTGGGTTCGCGGACACTTTTGGTTACCATGAATCTCCAAACCATTGGGCAGATGTCGTGCAATCCCGCAATGGGGGGTGTTGCTAAAGGGCAGATTGTTCGTGAGATTGACGCATTAGGCGGCTTGAGTGGAATCGTTACCGACAAGACGGCGGTTCAATTCCGCATGTTGAATCGATCCAAGGGGCCGGCGATGTGGTCCCCTCGTGCGCAGAGCGATCGTTGGCGGTTTGCTGAAGAATGGCGATTGCAGTTGGAAGCCATGACGAATTTGGACTTCCTGCAGGACATGGCCGTAGATTTGTTGGTGGAAAATGACCGCATTGTAGGCATAACAACCTCAATGGGCCAGACGGTTTATGGTGCAGCTGTAGTTTTAACGAACGGGACCTTCTTGAATGGTGTTTTGCACATTGGAGAGCGTCAAATGGGCGGTGGTCGCGCAGGAGAAAAGGCGGCCACGGGGATTACGGAGCGATTGGTAGAATTGGGATTTCATTCCGGTAGAATGAAGACCGGTACCCCTCCACGCATCGATGGTCGTTCTTTGAATTACGCTAAGTTTGAAGTTCAACATGGCGACGAAAATCCCAGTAAGTTTTCGTATTCGGAAACAACAACACCTCTGACCAAGCAACGCCCGTGCCACATAGCATACACGTCCGATTATGTGCACGATTTGCTTCGTGAAGGTTTTGACCGAAGTCCCATGTTCAATGGGTCCATTCAAGGCACCGGTCCCAGATACTGCCCGAGCATTGAAGACAAAATCAACCGTTTTGCAGACAAGGACCGCCATCAGTTGTTTGTAGAGCCCGAGGGTTGGAATACGGTTGAAGTGTATGTGAACGGGTTCAGCACGAGCTTACCTGAAGAGGTTCAAGTCAAAGCGTTGCGCGCTATTCCGGGTTTTGAACAGGCTAAATTTTTTCGCCCGGGTTATGCTATTGAGTACGACTACTTCCCTCCTACTCAACTCTCATTGACGTTGGAAACCAAGATCGTGGAGAATTTATTTTTTGCCGGTCAAATTAATGGAACAACGGGTTACGAGGAAGCCGCAGCGCAAGGTCTAATGGCAGGGATCAATGCACACCGCAAGGTGCATGGAGCGGCGCCTGTTGTGTTGGATCGTTCTGAGGCCTACATCGGCGTGTTGATCGATGATTTGGTAACCAAGGGTACGGAGGAACCGTATCGAATGTTTACCTCCCGTGCGGAGTACCGATTGCTGCTTCGCCAGGACAATGCGGATTTGCGCCTGACACCAAAGGGACGCGACTGGGGTATGGTTGACGACGATCGCTGGGCTCGTTTACAAGAGAAAGTGAAACGCGCAGCGTCTATTCGTGCGGTTTTGGACGAGGTTTCCGCTTTGCCCTCGGAGGTAAATACACTTTTGGAGTCAAAAGGAACCAGCACTATTGCGAATAAGGTACGCATGGCACAATTGCTGACCCGCCCACAATTGGAGTTGTCGGATTTACTGCCTTTTTTGAATTTGAGCGACGTTGATTTGGCGGATGAAGAGGCCTTGCTGGATGCTGAAATTGAAATCAAGTATGCCGGATACATTGCCAAAGAGATGGAACATGTTGAGAAGCTTCGCCGTTTGGAAGAAACCCCTCTCCCGAAGAGTTTGGATTATTCCGCAATAAAGGCATTGAGTATTGAGGCGCGTCAAAAGCTTGCCGCTGTGCGGCCTTCCACAATTGGTCAGGCGTCGCGCGTCAGTGGTGTGAGTCCGGCCGATGTATCTGTACTTTTGGTCCACATGGGTCGTTGATGAATTTAAATTGTTACACGTGTTACACAGCGAATCCAACTGCATTATTTGTGGAGGAGAATCCATCGGCTCAATCGCCGTTACAGACCATATGGTTTCTGGTGAAGTATTTCAAGTTCAAAAATGTGCCTCCTGTTCCTTTCGTTGGACTTCTCCACGACCCTCTGATGAACACATTGGACCGTACTACAACAGCCCAGATTACCTGAGCCACAACAGCCAAAAGAAATCACTTTTCTCATTGGTTTACAACGCGTTAAGACTGTGGGCTGCGGGTCAAAAAGTTCGTTCCGTGGTTAAACACCTGCATTCCAGTGCGCTTGGGCAATCCTCACGCAAAGGAACCTGGCTCGACGTTGGTTGCGGTATTGGTGTTTTTTTACAGGCAGCCCAACGCCAAGGCTTTGGTGCAGTGGGTGTTGAATTGAGCGAGTCGGCCCGACAACAAGCGAGTCAGCGTTTGCAAGCGCCGGTTCATGAACGAATAGAAGAAGTTACCGGAACTTTTCAAGCCATAACCTTGTGGCACGTTTTGGAACACCTGCCCCATCCGGAAGAAACCCTGAGAAGGTTGTGGGATTTAGCTGAGCCAGGTGCTGTACTGGCCATAGCCGTTCCCAACCCGGACTCTTGGGATGCTTCGTTCTATGGAACTGACTGGGCTGCTTGGGATGTGCCGATTCATTTTTGGCACTTCAACCAGTCGTCGGTTAAAACCCTACTCCAGCGAACGGGTTGGAAGAGTACGGATGTACAGCCGATGTGGTTGGATGCGTACTACGTTGGATTGCTGAGTGAATCTTTTCAACACGGTCGAAAAAGATGGCTTTCTGCGGTGCGAAATGGGTGGATCAGTAATCGCAAAGGAAAAAATCCCGTAAACACCTCAAGTTTGATCTACTGGGCACAAAAAGAGGCGATTTAACGAACAATCCCCCCTCGCTGGTAGCGCACCCCTAAAACAGAGAGAAGTGCTCGGAAAACGAACATTTTTAACTAGCTGAATTTCAGTTGGTTTTGTTCAGTATTGCCAAAACCTGCAGCGAAAAGTCCATCAGGACGATTTTCGCGTTCCCGTTGCGCGCAATGTCGTATTCGGCTTCTTCTACTGCAATGCGCAGGCGTTCGAATTGATCCGTGGAAACCAATTTGGAAAATCCGCCCATGGAAAACGAAATGCCGGTAAGTGCAAAGGGGTCGCTGTGGTTTAACAGATATTTGTTGGCGACTAACGCGCTCAACGTCTCCAGGGTAAACTGAAAAAAAGCTTTTTGCTTTTCGCGAATTAGGCCCGCTACCGATTCAGACCACAGATGCAAATCCACAATGGAACGTCGATAGGCACTTCGGAGCAATAAGGCCAATAGTTCTGCGAACTCCCGCAGTCCTTCGGGGTGGCTAATCAAATGCTGCGCCATGCCCAGCGCACCACCGGCTCCCATAGCAGCTAATGTGGCGGTTGCAGCGTCCACGCCCGTTTCGCGCAGGTAGGATTCCAAGTTTTGACGCGAGACGGGAGGAACAAACAAGCGTTGACAACGGCTTGAAATCGTTGGAAGTACCGACTCCTCGTCGTGCGTGACGAGCAAGAGCACGGCGTCGCCCTCAGGTTCTTCTATGGTCTTCAACAATTTATTGGCAAAGGAATCCGGCATTTTCTCCGGCATCCACAGAATGAGGACCTTTTTTCCTCCTTGGTGAGGCTTCAAGGCCAAGGCGGTCAAAACAGACTTGGCTTCTTCCACGTAAAAGGTAGCCTGTTTGTTGTCCGCACGGAGAAATTCGAGCCAGTGGGCAAAAACGGGGTGGCTGTTTTCACTTAAAAAAGTGCGCCATTCCGGCAGGAAATGGTCCGATAGGGGCGCAGAAGAATCGCCGTCGCGTTTAATGACTGGAAAGGAAAAATGGAGGTCTGGATGAGCCAACTTGCTCGCCATCAAGCAAGAAGGGCATGAACCACACGAATCATCGCCGGAAGCAAACGAACAAAGGATGCGTTGAGCATAGGCCAATGCCAAAGGCAAT
>CAYXHJ010000136.1:0-4356 GCA_964464855.1 uncultured Owenweeksia sp.
CTGCACAAGGAATGTAAAGGTATTTGGTTGGTTTCTGATAATTATGTACCTTTGCCGCTTCTTAATAACCGGGTTTCGGACCCTTTTAAAAAATTAACCGCATGGCAACACGCATTCGCCTCCAGCGCCACGGCCGCAAAGGTCGTCCCATCTTTACGATTGTAGTAGCAGACAGCCGTTCTAAGCGCGACGGTCGTTTTATTGAGCGTTTGGGTCAATACAACCCCAACACCAACCCTGCAACCATTGACTTGGCGTTTGATCGTGCCTTGGATTGGGTGATGAAAGGTGCTGAGGCTTCGGATACCGCTCGTGCCATTTTGTCGTACAAAGGTGTGCTCATGAAGAAGCACCTGTTGGGCGGCGTCTCCAAAGGTGCACTAACTGTTGAGCAAGCTGAAGCCAAATTCAACGCTTGGTTGGAATCCAAAGAAGCACAAATCACTGGTAAAGTAGCCAACTTGGTTGCTTCCAAAGAAGACAGCAAGAAAGCTCGTTTGGCTGCAGAATCTGAAGCCAACCAAAAGCGTGCAGCTGCCATTCAGGCGAAAAACACTCCCGCTGTTGAAGAGGCTGTAGAAGAAGTTGCCGCTGAGGCCACTGAAGCCGTAGCTGATGAGGCATCGGTTGAAGAAGCTGCAGGCGAAGCTGCTGCTGAGGAAACTTCTGCTGAATAATACGCTGCTAAGCGGAAGTAAGTGGACGGTCATTTTCAACTGGGTCGCTTAACCCGCAAACACGGTTTCAAGGGTAACGTAGTTCTCAAACTGGACACGGATCGCCCAGAAGCTTATATCGATTTGGAATCCTTTTGGTTGGAATCACCCTCCGGAAGGATTCCTTTTTTTATTCAAGAGATTAAATCTCTGAAGAGCGACGAGTGGGTCCTCACGCTGGAAGGAGTTCAAACCGAGTCCGACGCCGAACAGCTGCTGGGAGCCTTGGTTTGGTTGCCCGATTCTCTTTTGCCTCCTTTAGAAGCGCATCAATTCTACTACCATGAATTGGTTGGCTTCCAAGTGGTTAATCCAGGTGTAGAAGAATCCGTTCGCGTTAAGGACGTTTTGGATCGCCCCGGACAGCCCTTGCTGGAACTGATGGTGGGTGAAGACAATCGCGTTGTGTTTATTCCGTGTGTGGATCCCTTCATTGAGCGTATTGATCGCGAAGCACGCGTTCTCTACTTGAAGGCGCCGGACGAACTTTATTACCTGTAGTTGTGTTTCATTTCCGCGGTATCGCCGTGGAGCACCGCGCATCCGCCCAAAAAATCGGTACGGACGCTACCCTATTGGCCGGTTACCTCCGCGTGCACGGAAGTGAATTGGGCTTAGACGGTTCATCTCAGGGGGCCGATTTGGGCGCAGGTTGTGGTGTCATCGGGTTGTTGCTTGCCCAACGTTTTCCAAATTTGCATGTAGATCTGGTAGAGAAAGATGCCTTGTCTGCTGCTGAGTGTTTACAGAACTGCCAAACGACGAACTTACACCGTCAAGCATTGGCGATTCATGCTTCCATTCCGGAATGGACGCCCAAAAAACCCTTGGACTGGGCGGTTAGTAATCCTCCTTACTTTAAAGGATTACCAGCGGGAAATCCACGCCGGGATGCCGCCCGACACCAGTCCCATCTTCCACCGCATGTCTTGGCGGCATGGTTTCAAAAATGGATTAAGCCGCAGGGTTGGTTGGCCCTGATTCTGCCTGAACCGTCGGACTACATTGACGCCTTGGGACACCCCGTACGTTGGATTGCTTTTCGCACCGCTCTGCAGGAGGAACCCAAACGCCACCTTGTTGTCTGGGTTAATCAAATCCATTCGTGCGTGGCCCAGCCTGAATTGCGTGAACCCCAAGTAATTGAATCGTTGTACGATGAACATGGAAGGGCGAGCGAATCGTACCGAAAATACTGCGGAGACTTGTTGCTGCGATTTCCGGAACGAATCGGGCATTAGTGGCTGTACAAACCGCGAACGTTAGTGCGGCAATGGTCGAAGAACGTCGTGGAATACTATACCGTAATCGCGCAATTCCTCCAGCAAAGGTTCGTACCATTCCGGAGAAATAGGAATTATTGAGCCTCGATCCACAATTTGGTCCGTTAGAATGCGTCGCACGGCCATGGCCAAAGGCAGACCTACGGTGTGCGCCATGGCGGTCTTTTCCGGCCCTTGACCTTTTACCACCAAGCTCGACGTCAGTTCATGCCTTTTTCCTTCCAAGCGGTAGGTCAATTTGTGCCACATCACCAACATGTCGGTATCCAGCGGGCCCATGGTCCATTTTTTGGATAGAATGTGTTCCAAAACTTGAGCTGGTGTTCCACGCTCCAATCCAACAGGGATGTCTTCGAACAGATCCAGCCAAGCTAATTTTTCCATAAGATCGTCGTCTTGCGGAATGCTCAGATAATGCATTAATTTGATTTCCACAGTATTAAACTCGTGGTAGGCCAAGAATGCATTGACAAAAGTGCGGTGGGTCATTTGATCGACTCCTTCCATTTCGTAGGAGTCGTCCGTCATGCCCAATTTCACAAAAACGTCCCACGCGCGGCAAAATCCGGGGCGACGTAGCGTTCCACGGTAAATGGTGGGAATGGAGTCCAAACCGTAAACACTTCGGTACTGAAGTGAATCGCGGTTGGCGTATCCTTCAAAACGGCCGTATCCTGGGATGTCTATAAATTCCGTTCGTCGGAAGAGTTGGTGGTACGGAATGAATTTGTAGAGACCTTCTTGTTTGAATTTTACAGCACCGCCGGCACCCGCCAAAACCACATTTCTGGGATTCCACGTGAACTTGTATTGCCACGGGTTTGAGGGCGACTCAGGTGCCAACAACCCCCCCGTAAAACTTTCAAAGCCCAATAATTCAGCACCTTGATGGCGCACCTCATCCAATAGCTTCATGGCCGAGAGGTGATCAATGCCGGGATCCACGCCGATTTCGTTCAAAAAAATCAACCCTTTTATCTTGGCGGCCTCACTCATTTTTAGCATAGCCTCCGATTGGTAGGAGGCGGTTGCCAGATGCACCCCTAAATCCAAGCAGTCGGCAGCAATCTCCGGATGCATGAATGCAGGCAACATACTGACAGTTATGAACTTGCCTGAAATCAAGGCCCTACGTGCTTCGCGATCGGTGGCATTTAAAGCAACAGCCGTACCGCGCTGGTGGCCCCGCAATTTTTGTTCTGCCCAAGCTACGTTTTGGTCGGCAAGGGTTAAATGCCAATCTTCGATAGCTGCATAATGAAGCAAGTAATCGATCAAACTTTGGGTGGAGCGACCTGCTCCAAGGACCAAAATGGTACGCATGGGTTTGTTCTAAATGTGCATTCAAAAGTACACCTCCTCCTCGTACCTTTGCACAACCCTTGTATTTTTAAACACCATGCTAAACCTATCTTCCGCTCACTGGAACTTGAGTCCAGAGGAGCTTACGGAAGCCGCATTGGCTTCCGGGCGCGCCACGTTAACCGACAAAGGCGTATTGTCCATCCGAACCGGAAAATTTACTGGACGTTCCCCAAAAGACCGCTTCATCGTGCGGGATGAATGGTCTGCAGACCGCGTGTGGTGGGGCGATGTGACTATTGCCTCTGACCTGGAGCAATTCCGGTCCTTGCGCTCCAAAGTGGAAGCCTACTTAGGCGATAAAACCTTGTACGTTCGTGACGTTGAAGCCTGTGCCGACTCGCGGTACGCATTAAAGGTTCGAACGGTCACCGAATGGGCCGAGTGCAGCTTGTTTGTACACAACATGTTCTTGCGTTTATCCGACGAACAGCGAGCTTCTTTTCAACCGGAATGGACATTGTTGCATGCTCCTGGTTTTCAGGCAGATCCTAGTGTAGATGGAACCCGTCAGGGCAACTTCGCCATTTTGTGTTTCAGCGAAAAGACCATTTTAATTGGTGGAACGGGATACACCGGTGAAATCAAAAAGAGTATTTTTTCTGCGCTCAACTTCTTGTTGCCAACGCACCAAGACACCCTCCCCATGCACTGTTCTGCGAATGTTGGCAAAGACGGCGACACAGCGTTGTTCTTTGGACTGAGCGGTACGGGCAAGACCACACTTTCTGCGGACCCCAACCGCAAGCTCATTGGCGATGACGAACACGGATGGGCACCGGACGGTACCGTTTTCAATTTTGAAGGCGGTTGCTACGCCAAAGTCATTGACCTAAGCGAAGAAAAGGAACCGGACATTTACCGCGCCATTCGTCCCGGAGCTTTGTTAGAGAACATTGTATTTCAAGAGGGAACCACGGTGCCGGACTACACCGATGCCAGCATTACCGAAAATACACGCGTCTCCTACCCCATCGACCACATCGACTTGATTC
>CAYXHJ010000136.1:4366-5195 GCA_964464855.1 uncultured Owenweeksia sp.
AAGAATATCTTCTTCTTGACCGCGGATGCCTACGGGGTACTCCCTGCTATTTCCCGATTGAGCCCGGAGCAGGCAGCTTATCATTTCATGTCCGGTTACACGGCGAAAGTTGCGGGAACGGAAGTCGGCGTAACCGAACCGTCCGCTACGTTCTCGGCATGCTTTGGTGCGGCCTTCATGCCTTTGCACCCTGCCGTTTATGCGGAAATGTTGAGCAATAAGTTGAAAGACAGCGGCATCCACGTTTGGCTGGTCAATACCGGCTGGGTTGGTGGGGCTTACGGAGTTGGCGAGCGCATTAAGTTGAAATATACCCGCGCTTTGATTACCGCGGCATTGGACGGTAAACTACAAGGCGAAACATTTTCGCGAGACGAGCGATTTGGCATGGACTTCGCCGCCAGTTGTCCGGGCGTTCCGTCGGAGTTTTTAACTCCACGCGCGGCATGGGCCGACGGTGCAGCGTATGACGCTCAAGCGGATATGTTGGCCAATAAGTTCCGCACCAACTTCACCAAGTTTGCGGAGCAAACGCCTGAGGCCATCCGAAACGCGGGCCCGCGGGGTTGATTTAACGCACAAAGTTGGGTCAAAAATTGACCATTTGCCAAAGGGGTGCCTCCAAGGGGCGCCCCTTTTTTGAATAATACAGTATCGGCAATGGCTCATTGCAGTTCCTAATTGGTATCTTTAAATAGACCCAAATACACAAAATAACATTTAATCGAACGCCATACCATTCCCAAAATTTCTCACTACTTCGCTGAATATGGAAAAATCACAACTTCTAAATCACCTTAAATCGTTTGGTTTCCAGAGTGAATTGTTG
>CAYXHJ010000137.1:0-5123 GCA_964464855.1 uncultured Owenweeksia sp.
AGCCGCTGCAGGGGAACCTGGAGAAGGAGCAGCAGAGGCAGGTGCCGCAGGAGCGGCAGGAGCAGCTGGGGCTGGTGCAGAACCGCGGTTCGCCAAATAAGCAAGGAGATCGGCCTTATTCAAGCGACCGTCCGCACCGCTTCCCGGGATTTGATCCAGTTCAGCAGCGCTCAACCCTTCTTTGGCGGCAATGCTGCGCACCAAGGGGGAATAAAAACGGCCGGATGAGGTGCGTCCAACGGGCAGCGCGTCCGTTGCCGGAACAAAAGGAACGGCTTCCGGTGCGTTTACAGCTGCAGCAGGAGCAGCAGCCTGGGGGGCTGGAGATGCAGCGGTAGGCGCAGTGGCCGCAGCACCCGATTCTGTTTCTACAAGTGCCAGAGCTTGACCCACTTGCACAACATCATTCACTTCGTAAAGCCACTTAACTAAGGTTCCGGCCACGGGCGACGGAACATCTGAATCTACTTTATCGGTGGCGATGGTTAGGACGGATTCGTCCATGGCGATGGTGTCACCGGGTTGTTTCAGCCACTGGGTAATGGTTGCTTCGGCAACGGATTCGCCCATCTTGGGCAAGAGCAATTCGTACTGAGCCATGGGTCAAGGGTTGTGGCGCAAAGGTACGCAATCAAGCGCGTTTCCCACGCAAGGCGCGCAACAGGATTGAGAGGTCCACTTGAACGCCCCAATGTTTTTGGTAGACGGACTCCGGGGATTCGGGCAACGTCGGGGACGCAACAGTCTGTACCGGGAAAGCGCGAAATACACCATGCTCGGCACCAACCCAAGATTTGTTACCCAAGACTACGTCCAACCAGCCACGTGCTGCGGGTCTGGTGTTCGGGTGCAGCCAAAGCAAGGGCCAAACGGGCAGCAGGACCAAGGCAACCGTAGCATCAAATTGACGTTTTCTGCGTCGATTCACCGGATCCATCAGTCCGGTAACGGTCTCGTCGGACCGAATACCTTGCAAGTCTTTGGAGTCTGAGGCCAAAATCCATCCGCGGTCTGGGTAGGCAAATCGGTACAGTTTCTGGGGATGGTCCGCCATAAATCGGACCATTTGGGTCAAATCCAATTCGTCGGGATAAAATTGAATTTCGGTGATTCCCAAGGCGGTTACCGCTTCCGGCAAATGTTCCAAGGGCAGGGTCCATTGGGCTTGTGGGATGGGTCCTTGTGCAATTTTCCAAAATCCGTTTGCATTGTTGGTGGAAGCTTTACCGCGCACATGAACGATTCGACGTTGCTGCAGTTGGATCCAGTTGATCCCTCCCCAACCCAACATACTGGCAAGGGTGCGAAACAGCAAGGCCAATAAAGCCGAGGATACGGTTCCCAAAACAACCAGCGCACGCGAAAAACGAAGGTCTTCGGGCAGAAGTGCATAACCCGCAAGGGCTACGCCGAGTCCCAAAAAGAGTCCGGTTGCCAATGGGGTGATTCGACTGGGACGTCGGTACCCGTCCACAGCTGCGCGCGCGGCGATGGTGACCAATACCAGAGCAGGAGCAAAAAACATCCAATAGGAATACGGATACGAACCGCCTTGAATGTAGCGGTGGTTTTGTTCCCAATAGCGCGTCCAACCGGCCAATGCGAGCCAAGTTGAGGCGGCGTCCATCAACGGCCAGCTCCATTTTTGGGCCAAACGCTTGGTAATGGACAAGGCGGCTCGGGCAAAAACACCCAATCCAATGAGTGCTTCAAAACCTACGGCTGCCTGCGGAGCGAAATGCTTTTTGGCAAAAACAACCATGGCCTCGTAAAAAACGCGAACGTAGTTTAAACTGCCTTTTTTCGTAGACTCTCCTTTGAAATGTACCATGGGTTCCGATCCCAAATAGACATTGGTGTATCCAGCTTGCAGCATGCGATACGACCAGTCTATGTCCTCCCCATACATGAAAAAAGATTCATCAAACCCACCGGTTGCTTCAATGGCTTCTTTTCGAACCAGCATGTAGGCGCCGCAGTGAATTTCTACCGGTCCATTTTCATTGGGGAGCAGAAAATTCCAGTAGTACCGACCCAAAACCGGGTGGTGGGGAAGGAGTCGATGCAAACCCGTCAATTTGGCCAAGGCCACGAGTGGGGTGGGAAGGCCGCGTTTGCTTTCGGGGAGAAACGAGCCGGAACCGTCGATCATTCGGCATCCCAAAGATCCAATGCTGGGATCCGATTGCATCCATTCCAGTGCTTTGCGCAAATTTTCTGGAGTCAGCAAGGTGTCCGGATTCAACACCAAGGCAGTGTCTGTGGTGAGGTGGTGCAGCACCTGGTTGTTGGCGGTTCCAAAACCGGGATTGTGCGGGTTGCTGATGCAGTGTACGGTTGGAAAGTTCGCAACAACCCATGCTGCACTGCCGTCGGGTGAGGCGTTGTCCACCACCCACAGTTCACCGCGCAAACCCTCCAGGGAACGCAATGCGGCTTTGAGGGTCTGGTCCAACCAGGCCTTGGCGTTGTAGGACACCACCACCACGGTTACGGACGGCAAGGCAGCACTCATCCGCGGCTTTTCAAGGTTTGTTCGTAGGGGACGCGTTGATCCAGCGAGCGGCTTAGGGTCATCTCGTCGGCATATTCGAGGGCATCGCCTACGGGAAGTCCTCTTGCGATTGCGGTAACCTTAACGTTTAAGGGTTCCAATTTTTTAAATAAATAATACGCCGTGGTGTCCCCCTCCAAGGTTGCGCTCAGCGCAAAAACGATTTCAGATGCTTCTTTTGCGCGTTCCAACAAGGAATCGGTATGTAGGTCGTTGGGACCAACTCCGTCCATCGGGCTGATCAATCCGCCCAGAACGTGGTACCGACCGTTAAATGCTTGGGTGTTTTCCAAGGCCAACACGTCCCGAAGGTCTTCCACCACGCAAATTTGTCCGTTGTTGCGTACCGGGTTGGCACAGATGGCACACGTGGTTCCCTCGGCAAGACTGTGGCAGGTGGCGCACAATTGTACCTCTTCGGCCAAACCGCGCAAGGCTTCTGCCAGCTGCAATGTGGGAGCCGTTCCCCTTCGGTGGAGGTGGAGCGCCATGCGCAAGGCCGACCGCCTTCCGAGACCGGGCAATTTAGCCAGTTCTGCAACAGCACGCTCAAAAGGTTGGGAGGGGATTTCCATGGAACCCCAAAAATAGGAATCTTTGCAGGATGGAACCACATTGGATTGCTGGGTTGATGGCCGCGTATTTTGGCCTCCTCATTTTTGTTGCTCGATGGACCACCAAAACCTCGACCAACACGGCGTTTTTTACAGGGAATCGCCAATCCCCCTGGTACGTAGTAAGTTTTGGGATGATTGGTGCATCGCTGAGTGGGGTGACCTTTGTTTCGATTCCGGGCAGCGTAGGTACGAGTGCGTTGAGTTATTTACAAATGGTCTTGGGTTATTTTGTGGGCTATTTGGTGGTGGCCTACGGCTTATTGCCCGTCTACTACCGTGTACAACGCATCACCATTTACAGTTATTTAGAGGAGCGCTTTGGACGAAGTGCGTACAAAACGGGAGCCTGGCTCTTCTTGGTCAGTCGAATGGTGGGGTCCGCATTCCGGCTGTTCTTGGTCGCATTGGTATTGCAAAAGTCAGTTTTTGATTCAATAGGGTGGCCGTTTTGGGCGACCACTGCGGTTACACTTTTACTCATCTGGGTGTACACGTATAAAGGCGGAATTAAAACCATAGTTTGGACCGACACCTTGCAGACTTTGTTTCTTCTGGCTGCGGTGATTTGGACGGTTTTGTTGCTTTATCCGGCGGTAGTGCCCGACGGTCAAACGCTTGTGGGTTATTGGCGTGAAAATCCGTTGGGGCGCATTTTCTTTTTTGACAACCCCAACGAGCCAACGTATTTCTGGAAGCAGTTCGTAGCAGGGATTTTCATTACCATTGCCATGACCGGTTTGGATCAAGATATGATGCAAAAGAACTTGACGTGCCGTTCGTTGCCGGAAGCGCAAAAAAACATGCTGTGGTTCAGTGTGGTACTTATTGGTGTCAACGTGCTTTTTTTGTTTTTGGGTATTTTGTTGAACGATTACGCGGAGTTGACGGGAATTGAAGCTCGTGGTGATTCCCTCTATCCAACAGTGGCATTGGCCGGTTATTTACCCCCCTTGGCTGCTGGTATCTTTGTCGTTGGACTGATTGCTGCGGCTTATTCCAGTGCGGATTCTGCCTTGGCGGCGCTTACTACCTCCTTTAGCGTTGATATTCTGGAGGTGGATCGGATGCCGGAGGAGCGGGCTGTTAGGACCCGACGTTGGGTCCATGTAGGAACAACCGTTGCGATGGCGGTGGTGATTGTGCTGTTCCAATCGCTGTCCAACGACAGTGTGGTCAATGGGGTATTTAAGGCGGCCGGTTATACCTACGGCCCGCTGCTGGGATTGTTTGCCTTTGCGCTGTTTACGCGCCGCGCAATTCGGCATTGGGCGTCGCCGGTAGCGGCATTGGCATCGCCTATTCTCACCTATTGGATTCAATCCCAAGCCCCTATGTGGTGGGGGTATACGTTCGGTTTTGAGTTGATATTACTGAACGGTGGTTTGGCCTTTCTGTTGTTGGCCGTCTTATCGCAGAGGTCGGCTTAAGCGCAGAATTTCGACTGAAATGTAAAAGTCCCGCGGCGCAAAGCGCCGCGGGACTTTTTTTATCCACTCAAACCAAGAGGGGGAGCCATCAGCCTAGTGAGGCATCACCTGAATCCGAACTGAAACCACACCTCGGTCTGTGTTCGCCTCCAACGTGTACAAGCCGGCCGGAACTTGAGAGAGGTCCACCCGCGTCAAATCATCAGAACCGGAAACACGTACCACTCGTCCGAGTGCGTCCACAGCCTTCCAAGTAAGTACCGTCAAACCGTTACTCTCCCAGCGTACCCATCCGGTTGTTGGATTCGGGATTGCCCAAAGGGCCAAACCGTCTTCTCCCAAGCCTACACCGCTCACGTATACAGTGAAGCTCGTATCCACCGGACCGCAGGCGTCCGTTACGCGCAGTTGCACGGTGAACGTTCCACCCGTTGCGGGAAAGGGCTTGGTCAGTGCGGCCAAGGTGCTCGTTGTACCATCGGAAAACGTCCACAAACGGGAGGTGGTGGGTTGGGCAGTGAGGTC
>CAYXHJ010000138.1:0-5046 GCA_964464855.1 uncultured Owenweeksia sp.
CGGATACCACACACTCTATGCGCATTTGTCACGCGCGGTGGTGCGACCGGGGCAGCGCGTCAAACGTGGTGATTTAATTGGGTACGTTGGCAGCACCGGCCGCTCTACAGCACCCCACCTCCACTACGAGGTAATTAAGAACGGCCGAAAAATCAACCCCATCAACTTTTTCTTCAACGACCTCACACCGGCCGAATACGCCGCATTGGTGGAGGAAGCCAATCGGACCAACCAGTCGTTTGACTGAGTTGAAACACACGCGCAGCTTGCGCACCTGAGGGTGATTGGCACAGACCGCATCGGCACGAACACCGAGCGCTCAAGCTGCCCCCAACGACAATTCCGCTCAAACCTACATGCCGCACCCACAGCACCAAAAGCACCGGGATATTCCTTGTAAATGAAGTATTATTTCAGGCGCAACCGCTGACCCGCGTAAATGGGCCTACGCTCGCTGATGCCGTTCACGCGGCACAGCTCCTGAACCGTTGTTCCGTTGCGCTTGGCAATGGAGTACAACGTATCGCCGCTCTTCACGCGGTACACCGCACTCGGCGCCGGAGGCGCCTCGTGCAACGCCTCGTTGTCCGCCGTTGAAAGCGTTGAGGCCTTTGGCTTGTGGTACGCCCACTTCCCTTGATGCAACAAGACATTGGGGTCCCGTAAGGCCCCGGTTTTAAAGTCGATCAAAAATTCCGGATTGAACGCGGAACCCATGTACCGTACTTCAAAATGCAGATGGGGTCCTGTAGAACGTCCGGTGCTTCCGCCCAACCCAATGGGATCACCTGCCTTCACGTATTCATTGGGACCAACAAAAAGAGCACTCAGGTGGCCGTAGTACGTCTCCAAACCTGAAAAATGCCGCATGACCACTAAGTTTCCGTATCCCCCGTAGTTGTAGTCCGAATAACGAATTTTACCATCAAAAGCGGCAAAAACCGTGTCGCCCGTCGTTAGCTTGAGGTCAATGCCGTAGTGCATGCGGCGGTGGCGCCATCCGTAAGCGGAAACTACTTCACCGCGTACGGGCGTTCGGTACCGCCGGTGACGAATGTCCGTTGCACAAAGCCACAGAGTGTCTTGCTGCTGGGACCAATCAAAATCCATAACGTGCACCTTGGTGGTGTCCCAGTGCATCCGAAAAACTTCGGGCTCCTTGTATTCAAAACGACGAAGCACTTTGTCCGAAGTGGCAATACTGTCCAAGTCTGCTGCGCGAGCTGCTAAGGCAGCAAATCGCTGCGTTTGCCCTTGTACCACCGCCCCTGCCGCGGCAAGCAGCAGAAAAAATAGCGGACGGAGATTGGGACGGAGCACGGGTTGTTTTTTTGACAGGAAGGCGAATATACGAAAAAAAGGCGGTATTTTTGGGTGAATTCTCGCGCGGGAGCTGCCCAAACCCGCCGTTAGTCAGAAAAAACCATGCCAAACATCCCCACCTTTTTCGAAAAGCGCTACTACCCCATTCGGGACGTCGCCGCTATGTTTGAGGTAAACACCCCCACCCTCCGCTTTTGGGAAAAGCAATTTCCGGAGCTACGACCCAAAACGAATGCGCGTGGTGTTCGCATGTACACCCCGGAAAACATCGAAACCCTCCGCCAAATCTACTATCTCGTTAAAGAACGTGGATTTACTTTAAAGGGCGCCAAGCAAAAAAAACAGCAAAATCCTGACGAAACGGCACAAGTGGAAGATGTGGTACGGCGTTTGATGAAGTTGCGCGAAGAACTTCAGCAGTTCAAAAAAACACTTTAACCACAACGAACACACCATGACGCGTTCCAACATCATTCTCCTTTCTGTACTGGGATTTCTGGTACTTATTGTTTTGTGGGGCATTGGCCGTTACAACAACCTGGTTTCTTTGGACGAAGGTTCCACCGGCCAATGGGCCAACGTGGAAAGTGCCTACCAACGCCGCAGCGATTTGATTCCAAACTTGGTCAACACCGTCAAGGGCTACGCCAATTTTGAGCGCGAAACCTTGGAGGCGGTAGTGAATGCGCGTGCTAAAGCCACGTCCGTAAGCGTTGACCCCACCAACCTGTCTCCGGAAAAATTAGCCGCATTCCAGCAAGCACAGGCCGGCGTGGGCAGCGCCTTGGGTCGATTGCTCGTCACGGTTGAAAAATATCCGGATTTGAAGGCCAACCAAAACTTCTTGGACCTGCAAAAGCAGTTGGAAGGAACGGAAAACCGGATTAAAGTGGAGCGCGATCGCTTCAATGAAAGTGTGAAGGCGTACAACACGGCCGTGAAGCGTTTTCCGGGCAACCTTATTGCGGGTATGACCGGTTTTGCAGCTAAAGGCTACTTTGAAGCCGAGGCGGGAGCGGAGCAAGCTCCGGAAGTCAATTTCGAATAAGACCCGGTGGCGCATCTAAGCCCCGACGAGGAACGCGCGGTTGTGGCGGCCATTGCGGCCGCCGAGCAGCGCACCAGCGGCGAAATCCGCGTGCATTTGGAAAAAAAATGTGCCCCGGACCAAGCATATGCGGAAGCGGTTCGATGGTTTGAAAAACTGCGCATGCATCAAACCCAGGAGCGAAACGGCATTTTGTTCTTTTTGGCACCCGAATCACGTGCCTTTGCGGTGGTTGGCGACTCCGGAATTCACGCCTGCGTAGGGGAATCCTTTTGGATTGACGTTCGTGAGGTCGCCCTGGCGCACTTCCGCGAAGGCCGCTTGGGCGACGGCTTGGTGGCTGCCATTCACCTGTGCGGCGAGCAGCTTCACGCGCATTTCCCGTTTGACGGAACTACCGATCAAAACGAGCTGTCGGACGAAATCAGTCGGAACGCATGAAAAATGGACTGATTCGCTCGCTCTTTTTGATTGTGAGCATTTGGAGCACGCTCCAAACAGTTGCCGCGCAAGATTTGGGCAACTGGTCCAAAAGTGACGGCTTGGTCGTCATTCGCACGGCCAATAATCCGTTGAGCGCTGGTGACGAAGAAGCTCTGGAGGAACTGCTTCAAACCCGCTTGGATTCTACTGGAGCGCGCTTGGTGGTGGTTCTCTCGGACGGTATTCTGGACGACATCAACCTCTATGCAGCGGAGTTGGGTCAGCGATGGGGAATTGGCTCCGCCGACGAGGACAACGGTGCCCTCCTTCTGGTGGATTTGGAAAACCGACAGATGGCCCTGCAAGTGGGGTACGGTTTGGAGGATGAGTTACCGGACATCACCTGTTCTCAGATCATCCAAAACGAAATCATTCCCGGATTTAAAGCGGGTGATGTGGCCGGCGGTTTGCGTGCCGGAGCGGAAGCCGTCTTTGCTGCTACCCAAGGGCAGTACCGGGCACAAGATGCCGTAGGGAAGGAAGACCTACCGCTGTATGCACCTCTTTTGGTTGTGGCGGTCTTGATGCTTTTGGCCTACCGAAACCGCAACAACCAGGGCCCTACGTACGGTTCAGGAGGACGTATGGGCGGAGGGCCGTTCTTTTTCCCCATGGGTGGTGGCGGCTTTGGCGGTGGTTCTGGCGGAGGCGGATTCAGCAGTGGAGGCGGTGGCGCCTTTGGCGGTGGTGGATTCGGAGGAGGCGGAGCCAGCGGCAGCTGGTAACCCCTAACCCTTCATCCGAGGAGAGCCACCGTTAGGCATTTGGTTCGACGTTCGGGACAATTGACGTTTTTTGAGGTTGGAATGCGCGCGTTTGGCGAACAATCCCGACCTTTGCCGAAACTTTGCAAAAGATGGCGAAAGGGATTCAAACGCTTTTAGTTTTAGGTGCGCTGGCCGCATTAACCGCCTGCGGAGGACCGTCGGGTGTGGGTATTGTCCGTCAACCGGAAAAGGCCGTTTTGGTGGTGGTCAAAAAGACTCCGAACCAAGGTTTTGTGGTGAAAAGCGTGCGTTGGGAAGATTCCAAAGCCAAAAAATCCACGGATGCGCAAGTGCAAACCACTACCGAGAACGGAGCCAAGGCCGTCTTGAATCCCAAGGGGTACAAAACTTTTGGTTTGCTGACGGAAGTTCCAGCTGGGGCTGGGTTTACGCCGGACCGACTGGTCATTAACTACCAGGTAGAAAAAGGCAAGAAGACCAAGAAAATGGTCGTGAAAAAAGTGGCTGCGGCCCCAACCCGTTAACGCAACCCACCGTGATCTATATTGAGCGGACCGAGTCCTTCAGTGCGGCCCACCAGTTGTTCAACCCCAAGTGGTCGGACGAGCAAAACGATGCTGTTTTTGGCAAATGTGCCAATCGGGCTTACCACGGCCACAATTTTAAATTGACGGTGGTGGTGAAGGGCGAAGTCAACCCAGACACGGGTTTTGTGCTCAACTTGGTGGACCTCAAACAGGTCATGATGGACCACGTTGTGGATCGCGTGGACCACAAGAACCTCAACGTGGACGTGCCGTTTCTGCAAGGCAGCCTGCCCTCTACGGAAACCTTGGCGATCGCCGTTTGGAAATTGCTTCAAGAACCCATCGCCCAATTGGGCGGAACGCTGCACTGCATTCGCTTGCGCGAAACCGATAAAAATGCCGTGGAATACTTCGGCGAATGAACCGTCGGACAGATTCCCGCTCCAACAGCACCCGAACTAGGCTACTATGAAACAAGCATTTATCTTCCCCGGTCAAGGTTCCCAATTTACGGGAATGGGCCAGACCCTCTTCGACTCGGATCCCACCTACTTTCGCCGCGCCGATGAACTGCTGGGCTTTTCGTTGACGGAGATCATGTTCTCCGGATCCGACGAGGACCTGAAGCAGACGAAGGTAACGCAGCCGGCCGTTTTCCTGCATTCGGTGGCGCAAGCCTTTGCACTGGGCGACGCGTTCCAACCGGATTTGGTGGCGGGTCATTCGCTGGGCGAATTTTCTGCCTTGGTGGCCGCCGGTGCCTTGTCTTTTGAGGACGGTTTGAAGTTGGTCTACACGCGCGCGCTGGCCATGCAGAAGGCCTGCGAAGCACAACCGTCCACCATGGCCGCCATCTTGGGCTTGCCGGACGAAACCGTAGAAAACATTTGCGCCGCGACGGACGGCGTGGTGGTTGCCGCGAACTACAATAGCCCTG
>CAYXHJ010000139.1:0-5035 GCA_964464855.1 uncultured Owenweeksia sp.
ATTGGGCCGACGCCGCGGGAAATGCGCTGGAAACCACCACCATGCCGGGTTGGGCCGGATCTTCCTGGTACTTCTTGCGCTACATGGATCCACACAACCGCGATGCGTTCGTCAGCACGGACGCTGCGCAGTATTGGGGTCAAGTGGATCTGTACGTGGGCGGCAGCGAGCACGCCACCGGCCACCTGTTGTATGCGCGTTTCTGGAACCAATTCCTGTTTGACCGGGGTTGGGTTGGCCACCGCGAACCCTTCAAGAAATTGGTCAATCAGGGCATGATTCAGGGCGTGTCCGCCTTGCTGCACCGCCTCCCGGGAACCAACACGTTTGTGAGCGCTGGAGCGGTGGGCGAACGCGCCACAAGCCGCATCCACGTGGACGTTTCCTTGATCAACGAGAAAAACGAACTGGACCAAAGTGCATTCCGCGCGTGGCTTCCGGAGTACGCAAACGCCGAATTTGAAACGGAAAACGGCGCGGTGGTTGTGGAGCGCGAGGTGGAAAAAATGTCCAAATCCAAGCACAACGTGGTGAATCCGGACGCTGTTGCGGATCAGGTTGGCGCGGATGGCTTGCGTCTGTACGAGATGTTTTTGGGCCCGTTGGAGCAATCCAAGCCGTGGGATACGCAGGGCATTGCCGGAGTGAGTAATTTCTTGCGCAAGACTTGGCGTTTGTTCACCGCGCAACCGATCTCGGAGGAGTCGGCACCGTTGGAAGCTCTGAAAATAGCACACCGGCTGGTGCACAAGGTGGCGTCGGACATGGAAAACCTGTCCTTCAACACCAGTGTTTCTGCCTTGATGATTGCCGTCAACGAGTTGAGTGCACTGCCCGGACGACACCGCGAGCCGCTGGAAATGGTGGCCATTGCCCTATCCCCCTTAGCCCCGCATCTGGCGGAAGAATTGTGGTCCCACTTGGGGCATGCGCCTTCCGTTACTCGAGCTCCTTGGCCGACGGTGGATCCTGCGCTTTTAATCGACGATTCGGTGGTTTACCCCGTGCAGTTCAACGGCAAAACGCGCTTTTCCGTAGAAGTGCCGCGCACCGCAACTCCGGCCGAAGTGGAGGCCCTGGTGCGCAACCACGAACAAACGATCAAGTACCTTGGGGAGCAGTTCATCCGCAAGGTCATTGTGGTACCCGGTCGGATTGTGAATTTGGTGGTGGGTTAAACCCGACGGTTCCCCGACGGGGTCATTCCCCGCGCTGCTCCGGGTA
This sequence comes from uncultured Owenweeksia sp., assembly GCA_964464855.1. GTDB lineage: Bacteria > Bacteroidota > Bacteroidia > Flavobacteriales > Schleiferiaceae > CAMDTE01. The sequence continues at coordinate 1,225 of CAYXHJ010000139.1, forward strand.
AGACAAGCCCTCCAATCGCTTCAACAGCGGCTTGCTCGTTCGCTCAAATGCGGAACGGTAGCGATCCGGGATGGGTTCGCTGTTGGGCAATTTCAGCGCCAGCGGGTTGACTTGGCGACCGTTGACCCAAAAGCGGTAGCACACATGCGGTCCCGATGCCAAGCCGGTGCTGCCCACATAACCAATCACCTGGCCCTGGGAAACGCGCGTGCCGGGACGCATGCCGGCCGCAATGCGGCTCATGTGCAGGTACTGCGTGCTGTAGGTACTGTTGTGCCGAACCTTCACGTAGTTGCCATTTCCTGAATTGTATCCGGCCTTTTCCACTACACCGTGAGCCGTTGAATGGATGGGCGTTCCCGAGGGCGCCGCGTAATCCGTTCCCAAATGCGCTTTCCACCGACGTTGTACCGGATGAAAACGGTTCATGGTGTATTTAGACGTAATGCGGAAAAAATCCAATGGCGCTTTCAGGAACATCTTCTTGAGTCCTTTTCCATCCCGGTCAAAATAGCCCGAAAAACCCGTGGCGGTATCGTTGAAATACAAGGCATAAATGGGCTTTCCGGCTTGTTCAAAAACTGCCGCCAACACCCGGCCAGCGCCTACGGACACGGTGTCGTCCACAAATTTTTCTTCAAAAACAACCTTGAAACGATCGCCCGGCTGCACCCGAAAAAAGTCGATGGTGTAGGCATATACTTCGGCCAACTTCACCGCCACCGCTGCAGAAACCTTCTGCTCCTGCAAGGTTCCAAACAGGGAACCTGCAATCACCGCGGCAACTTGGCGCTCGCGGGTAACCACCGGACGTTCCACGGACTTCACGTAGAGCGAATCCCCACAAGAAAAGAGGACGTACCGCGTGGGAGATTCTTCGTAAATCAAATACAAAAGCGATTGCTCCGCGTCGCGCTTGCGCACGGTGATGTACGTTTCCTCAGCGCGCCACGTAGACGGGCGAAACGCCGATCCAGCGCGTGCAATTAGGGCATCCACACGCGGATACGGCATGCCCAATTCGTGCAGCAATCCCCCCAAGGTTTCCCCCGAACGAACCGTGTCCCGATTTACGTGAAATTGATGGCTGCCAAATCCATACAGGTACAGCGGAGCCGGCGTACGCAGTGCGGCCCGCTCCGGATTAACGGCAACCGGTCGGGTGGAAACTACTGCCCAAAAAATGCCGATTGCGGCCACCGCAAAAAAGGCCCAAACCGCTCCCCTGCGGTATACTTTACGTTGGGATTTACTCATGCCTTTGCGTCCAATGCAGCCAGTTGTTGGTCCACCCACTTTTTACCCCATTCTTCTTGCTCCTGCTCGGACCACATTTCGGGGAAGAAAATTCGCTTTTGGAACCGTGGGGGCAGGTAACGCTGCCAGTTGGTGCCTCCCGTTGCCGGGGCGTCGGACGGTCTTTTGGCCAGGTACTTGACGGCCGTTCGGTAGTGTTGCAACGGCCAGTCCACGTTGATTTGGTGGTCCAATCCGCGCAGGGCCTGCACCAATTCGGGGTTTTGACGATCCTCGTCGGACAGGTCTTGCACCAAATCCCACAAGGTATTGCCGCGCCAACGCAATGCCGCCATGCGGAAGGTTTCGCCGTACTTGGCTTCAAACTGGCGCAGGGTGAGGGTTTTCTCGCCCGTTTCTTCCAAGGTGGCACCCTGACGCCAGTACACGTGATCCAGGAGCACCTCCGGCTCGGCGCCTTGTTCCATCAAGGTGGCGCGGTGGTCCAACTGCACCAGGTGCTCCAGGTGCTCCAGACGGGTGGACGCAAATTCCAAGAAACGGTACTGGGCGGACTGAAACCCGGAGGCGGGAATGAGGGCCAGTCGGAATTTCAAAAATTGTTCCCGCTCCATGCCGTCTGCCATAACGCCAAAACTGGTGGCCAAAGCGTGGAAATACCGGTTAACGCGGTTGACGCGTCGCACGATTTCTTCCAGGGTTCCGGGTACCAATCCATCCACCAAAGGCTCCAATTCATGGCGCGACAACTTGAAGTACAACTCCGTGATTTGGTGGTACATGATGAAAATCGGCTCGTCCGGGTACGCCGTTCGAGGCTTCTGCAACGTCAACAAGGTGTCCAGCTGAACGTAGTCCCAATAGGTGATGTATTCGGTCATGTGAAGCCCTTCCAGGAACGACGCCAAATCTTGGCCATCGGCCGCATACTTGGCCGCCAAAGACGCCAATTGTTCTTGAACTTCTGGGCTCATTGTACTCATGAGGTTGCTGCTTTTTCCAAGGTGAACGAAAAGGTGGAGCCCACTCCACGGGTGGAGGTGGCGTGAATTTGTTGCTTGTGCGCTTCCAAAATGTGCTTAGCAATGGCTAATCCCAGGCCCGTACCGCCCACATCGCGCGAACGACTTTTATCTACCCGATAGAATCGCTCAAAAATGCGCGGAAGGTCCGATTCGTCGATTCCAATCCCGTTGTCCGAAACCTTGATGAGAAATCGATCTTCTAAATCCAAAATATCCACAGTGACCCGGCCTTTTTGCGGCTGAGAGTACTTGATTCCGTTCGAGATAAGGTTGTGCAGAACTTGCTCGATTTTACGGGCATCACCCACCGCCTTGTAAATGCGTTCTCTGTCTTTCTTTAAAACTAATTCCACCCCAGCATCTTTCGCCAAAGGTTCCAATTCTTCGAAAACTTCTTTCAAGACGCGAACAACGTCAAATTGCCCCATCTCCAGAGCCACTGCCCCGGATTCCAGGCGGGATAACAAATCCATTTCTTGAATGAGCGCGGTCATTCGATCCACGCTCTTAGCGGCCTTCTCCAAGAATTTTCGATTCACCTTGGCGTCTTCCAAGCCGCCATCCAAGAGCGTGAACAAATAGCCTTGGATGTTGAAAATGGGAGTTTTGAGTTCGTGGGAGAGGTTGCCCATAAACTCACGCCGAAAACCCTCGCGGTCCAGTAATCCTTGAATTTGTTGCTCCCGGTTGCGTGCCCAAGACTCTACGTCCTGCTCCACTTCTTCCAGGCGAACGCGCGAACTCGCTGTAGCGGCGGCACGAGGATCCTTTAATATAGCGTAAATGGCCTTGAGGCGTCGGTACAAAAACTGGTGTACCATAACGTACACCAAAAAAGCCATAACCCCACCAAATGCCAGTGCACTCCAAATGCGTTCCAGCTCGTCCGGAAGCAGCCACCAAAGACCCACTCCGGCGAGCAATCCGGCCATCAAAGCAATTTGTTCGGGACGCTCAAAACGCATCCCGCTAAGTTAACCCTCGAATTTGTACCCGACGCCTTTAATGGTGCCAATTTTATCCTCACCGATTTTCTCCCGCAGCTTGCGGATGTGCACGTCGATGGTGCGACCTCCCACCACCACGTCGGTGCCCCAAACGGCATCCAAAATGGCTTCGCGGGTAAATACTTTTCCGGGCTTTGTGGCCAGCAACAATAAAAGTTCAAACTCTTTGCGGGGCATGTCCAGCGGATTCCCGTCCACCAATACTTTATACTGTTCGGTGTCGATGGTCAAATTATTCACCACCAAGGGTCCCTTACTCACCCCACCGCTGCGTCGGCGCAGCAGCGCGTGTATGCGGCTCACCAAAATTTTCGGTTTGATGGGTTTCGCAATGTAGTCGTCTGCACCCGCGTCCAATCCGGCTACTTGAATGGAATCTTCGTTCCGTGCCGTCAAAAAAACAATCAAACAATTCTGAGTTTCCGGCAATTTGCGGAGGGCTTCACACGTCTCCATACCGTCCATTTCCGGCATCATTAAGTCCAGAACCACTACGTCGGGCTTGAATTTTTTCGCCGTCTC
>CAYXHJ010000140.1:0-4903 GCA_964464855.1 uncultured Owenweeksia sp.
GGTGCTTCCACCGACCGCTATGCCCGGGGACCCCGGAATGGGATTGGCAAAATTTTGCGGGGCCTGAAACGAAACGTTGGTATAGGGGGGTGGGGCAGACGGGTCGGGCGCCGGACACGTCAAGCAAGACGATCCGTTTGTTTGGCCACCGCCATGCAGCAGTTGACACAGTTCGTAGTACAAGGAATCACCGTCCGGATCTGTAGCGGCACTGCTGATGGATAAATTTTCCTGGTCGCACAACACAATGGGCGGTATGCTGCTGAATCGCGGAGAACTGTTGCCGTTGGCTCCGTTGGGCGGTATGCGCACCGTGAAGGTGCTTCCCCACTGACTGGGGTTCTGTAAGTTGTCAATGGTGGAATTTCGGCAGCAACGTTGGTGGCTCAACACATACCCGTTGGCTCGTGGTTGCAGCGTGATCACCTGCACGTAATCCGCGTACTCGGTACATACATTGGGCGGCGCGCCTAAACAAGGACTGCCCGTGCTCGCCGGCAACCCAATGGTCGCCCCTTTGACAAACGAAAAATTGGAAATCTGTTGCCCAGTTAGGCCGTCGAAAGCGGTAACGGCTGCTTGGGGGTCCAATGTGGCACCGCTGGAATTGCAGTCTCTGTATATGCGCAACGTAACCCGGTAGCGATTGTTGCCGAGGTAATCGTACCAAATTTCACCGCCCACCAAGTGCTCCGCACGCAAGTCCAAACCCGCAGCGGCGCCCAGCACCCAGGCCAAGATCAACCCAAAACGACGCAATCGCTCCACGGCAAAACGGTTGTATACCCATGTTCTTTGAACCATTGAAGGTCGGAAGCCTCCAGCACCTGCGCAAGAACAAAATCACCGCCCCAGGCCCCAAGGCTTTTTACGGCGTGCGGATACGATAAAAAGTGGGTCGCCCCAACGGGCTCCCGTCCCAAAACCCTACTTACCGCCGCTTCGTGCGCGCGAGCAGCGTCGGACCATTCCTGTGGGGAGGAGGCTCGAAGCATATTTTCTGCTGCCTTACCTACAGCGCCAATCAAGAAGGGATCCGAAGTCAAACTTCGGTACCGTACCACATCTTGTTCGCTCCGTTGCTTGGAACCCAAATGAACCAAGTAAAGCGTTGAATGGGGCCAGTGCGCCAAAGAAACGGGACCCCACTGCGCGCTCGTCGGTCCAATTCTGGTGTACTGTATTGGACCAGAGGCCAAAGCACAAACGGCGTCGTACCCACTGCCGTTTTGCGTGGCAAAATGCAGCGCCAACGCATCCACATCCGCCCATTGAGCCACCAACGCAATCAACGTGGAACTGGATCCCCAACCGTAGTCGTTGGGGAACTCCAAAAAAGTTTCTACGGCCCCTCCCGGCAAGGGTGTTCCGCGCAAATGTTCTGCGGCGCGGAGTAACTCGCTTAAGCGAACCAGAGCCGAAGTGGCATTTTTCTCTGTGGAAATCCATCCGTCCGACGTGCGTTCCAGCGAACCCTTCAGCCAAATGCTTCCGTTGTGAGCACGGGCGGTCCAAGTCAATAACGGAAGGCCCATTTCCTCGGTGACCACCAATCGTTGGCCCAAATGGGTAGGTACGGCTACCGCCGGAACACCGTCCAACACAACGTACTCGGCCGTGAGCAGCAGCTTGCCCCGCGCAAAAAAGGAGCGCGTTTCGGCGGACATTTAAACGGTCGTTTTCGTCACCGACGGTACAGGGATGCCGCGGTGGGCGCAGAACGCTGCCACCACATCCGCGTGGTGCGGTACTTTGTCGGCAAAAAAGCGCGTGAAATGTACTTTTTCCTCTTCGGTGGCCTCCAACTGATTCAAAATGTTCAGCAGGTGCATCTTCATGTGGCCTTTTTGGATTCCGGTGGTTGTTAGCGCACGAAGGGCAGCAAAATTCTGGGCCAATCCGGAGGCGGCTACAATGCACATGAGTTCATGGGCATTGGGCTTTCCGAGCATTTCCAAGGAGGTTTTTACCAAAGGATGCAATTGGGTCAATCCGCCAACCACCCCCAGCGCCAAGGGGATTTCAATCCAAAAACGGAACACCCCGTTGTCCAAGGAGCAATGCGTCAAACTGCGGTACTGACCGTCGCGGGAGGCGTGCGTGTGGCATGCTGCTTCTACAGCACGGAAATCGTTGCCGGTAGCCAGAATAACGGCGTCAATGCCGTTCATGATGCCCTTGTTGTGGGTGGTAGCTCGGTACGGCTCAATTTCCGCAATCCGAACCGCTTGGTAAAATTTCGCAGCGAACTCTTCCGGAGCTATGCCGGATCCGTCGCTCAGTTGATCGATGGGGCAAGATACCTCCGCGCGAACCAAACACTCCGGGGTGTAGTTGCTCAGAATACACATAATCACCTCAACGCGTTCTTCACCCAGTTGGGATTTAAGCGTTTTAGCCATTTGCTCCAAACACGAATTGATAAAATTCGCCCCCATGGAATCCTTGGTCTCAAACCGAACCTCCAGTTGAAAATAGTCGGTCAATTCCGACGATTTATCCACCAGTCGCGTGCTCAGAATGCCTCCGCCGCGCGCCTGCATGTTGGCGGTCAGTCGGTCGGTATCTGCCAAAAGTTTCGGCTGGAGCTGTTCAAACGCCGCAGTCAATTCTTCGGCCTTGCCGTGGAAGAGAAAATGGACGTGGCCAATCTTGGTGGAGGACAATACCTCGGCCCGGAAACCACCGCGATCCATCCAAAACTGAGCGGCCTTTGCGGCTGCGGCCACCACAGAACTTTCTTCAATCGCCATCGGAATGGTGTAAAACCGATTGTTGATCAAAAAGTTGGGCGCAACACCCAACGGAAGAAAATAGTTGCTGACGGTGTTCTCAATGAACTCGTCGTGTTTTTTTTGCAGGGCGGCATCCGAATGCCAATACTGTTTAAACGTAGCAACGGCGGTATCCGGTTGGGCAAAATGCGACTGGGCAATCCACTCGATTTTACCTTCTTTGGTCCACTTGCTAAAGCCTTTAACGGGTTGATTCATGGGAGTTTGAATGGGGATGCAAAGGTAACACATTTCCCAGGGCAATGTTCGTGCCGAAGGCACCCAATAAGTAGGCCAGGGCGTCCCGGGAGTCGGCCGTAAATCGAGCATCAAAAGTGGGAATCCAAACTTCAAAGAGAACCGCCAAAAGCACGGCAAAAGACCAAATCCAAGAGGCGGGTAGTGGCAACGCTCGTCGCATCAATAATCCAGCGAGGGCACTTGGCACACCCACCAGCACCGGTACGGCCAACAACGGGTCCAAAAACGAATCCAAAAACCACCAGGTTTTGCCCCAGAGGAGTAAGCCCCATTGATGCAAAGCGAAGAAAAAAACGCATGTCCCCACAAACGGCACTAAAGGAAGGCGAGGGGTGGCAGATGTGTTCATAATGCGCGGAATCAATCCCCGGCCGTTAATTCGCCCCATTCGGATTCAATCGAAACAATCCGATTATAACCAATCCAATCAGACGGCAATCCAGTAGGCCATCCAAGCCATTCCGCCGGCAAAAGCCATTACCGCAACTTGAATCGCGTGGAGGGTACGTTTGCTTGCACGGGTGTACCAAGGATCGTTTGGATTGAGGTGAAGCATGGGAAAGTCAAATTTGGGAGGTCCGGGTGCCGAAAAGTTGGGATGGGATTCTGCCCGCTTTTGTGCAGCTGCGTGAAAGTCAAATCCCCAAGAAGGACAGGTCGACGGATCTCCTTCGGTCCAAACACTGCATTTTGGGCACTTAATTTCCATTCCACAAAGGTACGAACAAACGAGCCGAACCACCCTTCGTTCCCCATTGGATTGAGTAATCTCCGCGAACGGGCTAGGGAAGGGATAAAAAAACAAACCCCGCCGAAGGCGGGGTTTGTTACGAGAAGTGGTTCGGGGCGGAATCGAACCGTCGACACAAGGATTTTCAGTCCTTTGCTCTACCAACTGAGCTACCGAACCTCCCGTTGGGGCGGCAAATATACGTTGATTTTTGAAAATCACAATAACTTTTCCGCATCGGCCGAATTATCTAAATTGCCGACTTGTCAGAAAAATAAAGGACATGGGTTTGCTCTGGAAATGGTACCAAATGCGGGGTTGGGAAATGATCGACCCCTTTCCTCAAGTGGATCAAGCGGTCTTGATCGTTGGGCCGCACACCTCCAATTGGGACTTCCCCTTGGGGTTGGCCATTCGCAACGAATGGAACATCGACCACGCAAAATTTTTGGGAAAGCACTCCTTGTTTGTGGGACCCTTTGGAGCTTGGCTCCGCTCCATCGGAGGTATTCCCGTCAATCGAAAGAGCAAGACCGGTTTGGTGGAGCAGGTAGTGGCCGCCTTCAAGAAGGAGCCGAGGTTCCTGTTGGCTTTATCTCCGGAGGGAACACGATCGCGGGTGGACCAGTTGAAAACAGGATTTTTGGCCATCGCCAAAGGTGCGGGCGTTCCCATTATCCAAATTGGACTGGATGCGGAGCGCAAGCAAATTAGCGTTTCTGCTCCGTGGTGGCCCTCTGGCGACGATGCGAAAGACCTGCATCGGGCAACGCAGTTTTTTGCTGCGCTGAACGGTTACCGCCCGGCGCAGGGGCTGGGCCACCTCCGCTCCACCGGAGAGGAACCGGTTCTTTTTGAGCAGTTCCACCGCAACGCGGAGCGTCATCCGGGGCGCGTTTTCTTGGACGAACCAACGGCAAATGGACCCTTGCGGTTCACATACCAAGAAGCGGCTGAAGCGGTCCAAAGAACAGTGCGGGCTCTGCACGGTTTGGGAATTGAGCCGGGGGATCGCATTGCCATTTTGGCGAAGAACTCCGCCCATTGGATCTTGGCGGACCTGGCCATCAGTGGAGCCGGCGCGGTTTCAGTACCGTTGTACCCCACCACCACTCCGGAGACCGTCCGCACCTTGTTG
>CAYXHJ010000141.1:0-4877 GCA_964464855.1 uncultured Owenweeksia sp.
GGTTCCGGCCGGCAGTGGTTTGGGGAGTTGTTTGACTACACCCTGGTGCATCCGGTTTCCTTGGATTTGCCGCCGCTGGACGCGCAGAGTGTGCTTCGGTTTCAAGCGCGCGCCGCCGTGCGAACCACGCAGTTTGGTCCTCGATTTGTGCTGCAGAGCAACGGTCAAGAACTGACATCGGCCCAGGCCAATCCCATCTCTGCGGTGGCTGGAGCGGACGTGGCTGCGGCGGTTTCGTTGGGAGGGGCGTACCAACCGGGGGTTGCTGGGGTTCCGTCGTTCACGGTGGCCTTGGACCGCGCCGGAGTTTCCGGTGCCGTGGCTCATTTGGACTGGGGTCGCGCAGAGGCAGATGGTCCCTTGGTTCAGTATCAAAAGCCGGTTTGGGTGCGATCTTCCTCAGATTCTGGCCGCGTGGTGCGTTATTCGGTGGCACAAGCGGCGGCTGAGGCCGTCGTTTGGGAGATCAGCAATGGAGGGCGTTACCGCGTACGACCGTCGGTTCGCACGGGTTCCACGCTGCAGTTTACCGTACGGGAGGATTCGGTGCGGACGCATGTGGTTTTTTCGCCGGACCAGGCCCAAATGCCTGTGCTCCAGGGTCGGGTGGCGAATCAAAACATTCGTGCCTTGCGTGGCGTCGATTATTTGGTGATCACGCATCCCAATTTTCGGGAAGCGGCGGATCGACTGGCGGCGTTCCACAGCGAATACAGCCGGTACGGTACGGCCGTGGTGGAGGTTCAGGAGGTGTACAACGAATTCAGCAGCGGTGCCCAAGATTTGGTGGCCATTCGGGACTTCATCAAGCACTTGCGCGACTCGGCAGCAACACCCGATGACCGCCCGAAGTACGTTGTTTTGTTTGGCGATGCCTCCTACGACTACAAAAATCGACTGTCCAACAAACAGAATTTCGTTCCGATCTACCAAAGTCCCGCCAGTTTTTCGCTCTATTCGTCGTATTGTTTGGACGATTTTATCGGATACTTGGACCCCAACGAAGGAGCCAATTTTACGTCCCAAGGGTTGGATGTGGGAATCGGTCGACTGCCGGTAACGACTGCTGCGGAAGCGGAGGCCCTGGTGGACAAGATTGTGGGGTACGCCACAGATACCACCGCCTACGGCCCGTGGCGCAAGCGCTTGCTGTTTGTGGCGGACGATGCCGATGCCGGCTGGGAATCCACGTTTTCTGCGGCGCAGGAGGTGTTGGCCAATCGGGTCGAGGCGGATTTGCCGTTTTTTACGATCAACAAGATTTACACCGACGCTTTTTTGCAGCAGAGTTCCTCCGGAAGTCAATCGTATCCGGCGGCCCGGGAGCAGTTGCTCCGTGCCATTGAACAGGGCAATTTGGTTACCAGCTATTTGGGGCACGGCGGCGAGGTGGGTTGGTGTTCGGAGAATTTGCTTCAGTTGGGCGATGTGAAGTCGTTCAAAAACGGACACAAACTTCCGTTGGTGGTGACCATTACCTGCGAATTTTCGCGGTTGGACGATCCCATGCGGACGAGTGCGGGCGAGGAATTGCTCTTGAATCCGAACGGAGGAGCCATTGCTTTGTTGTCCACCACGCGGGTGGTGGGTGCCTTTGAGGGGGCCGTCATGAACGATTCGATTTTTTCGGAATTGTTCAAACGCGAAGACAACCGCTACCGCACTCTGGGGCAAATCGTGCGCGGTGCGAAAAATGGGGTCCGGAGCGGAGACAAAATGCGATTTACGTTGTTGGGCGATCCCGGTTTGCGGTTGAATGTGCCGCGGTATGGGGCCGTTTGGGATTCGGTGAACGGTGCTGCCTTGGCACCGGGCTTGGCGCCGTCGGACACCTTGAAAGCGCTGTCGGACGTTGAGGCAACCGGGTATGTGGTGGACGATTTGGGGCAATTCTTGCCCAACTACCGCGGAGTTGCGTATGTGGAATTGTTGGATAAGAAAGTGCAGCGTTCCACCTTGGTGAACGACGGTCAGGGAGTGGCGGTTCCTTTTGTACTCCAGGAAAATGCTGTGTACCGCGGTCGCGTTCGGGTGGAGGACGGTCGGTTTAAAATCAAGTTTAAAGTGCCCTTGGACATTGCGCTGAATGTGGGGCCTGGAAAGTTGACGGCGTACGTGTTTAACGACACGTCGGACGGCATCGGTTCCCGCACCGACGTTCGGATCGGCGGCTTGCGCACAAATGCGCCCGTGGACAACGACGGCCCGACGGTTTCGGTGTACCTCAACGACACCTTGTTCCAAAGTGGGGGCTACACGGGAACGAATCCGGTGGGTTTGGCGCGGCTGTACGACCCCAGCGGCATCAACGCGGTGGGCAACGGAATTGGTCACGACGTTTTGGGCGCTTTGGACGGCGCCTGGGATGAGGCCGTGGTGTTGAACGGATCCTACGAGTCCGATTTGGATCGATTCGATCGCGGCACGGTTCGCCTACCGTTTTTTGACTTGCCGGAAGGGCCGCATACTTTTTCGGTACGGGCCTGGGACGCGTACAACAATCCGGCAGTGGGCTCGGTGGATTTTGTGGTGGTTCGGGGCCAATTGCTGCAGTTGGACGCGTTGTTTTTGTATCCCAACCCGGTGGCCGCTGGGCCGTTGACGGTAGCTTTTTCGCACAACCAAGACGGACAGCCGCTGGAAGTTGGAGCCAGTTTACACGCCGCAGACGGGCGCGTGCTTCGAACGTACGATTGGGTAGGTACGCCCTCGGGTAACCGAACCGAATTGGTGGAGTGGGACCTGAGCGCGGATCCGGGAGGACCGTTGGTCCCGGGCTGGTATTGGGTTCGGTTGCGGGTGAAGAATACGCAAACCGGCCAACACGACGTTGTAGGGGAGCGGTTGGTACTGATTTCGAACTAAGTTCTGCCGCGAAACCCTTCAAAAGCATCCTATTTACCCCAATGAATCCTGTATCTTTGCACCCTATGAAAAACGCTTTGCGCAGCGCATTCGCGCTGGGAATCCTCTGTGTAGCGGCTCCGGCGGTACGCGCACAAAATCCCTACGCTTCTAAATTGAACGTGGTAACGTCGGCCATGCCGATGCTGAATATTGGCCCGGATGCACGCATGGGCGGAATGGCCAATGCCGGTGTAGCGGCCTCCGTAGACGCCAATGCTTTGTATTGGAACCCGGCCAAACTGGCATGGGTTGGCCAAGGCAATGCCATGGGCGGTGTAGCCTACACGCCTTGGTTGCGGGCCTTGGTTCCGGACGTTGAACTCATGTTTGCGAACGCGGTATTTGGCGTTGGAAAGCGCGGCGGTTTGGGCGTTGGTTTGCGGTATTTTTCGCTGGGGGACATTACCTTCCGCGATGAAAACGGCAACGAACAAGGTACCTTCCGGCCCTACGAGGTAGCTGCCGACGTGGCCTATGCCCTGCAGTTGAACAAGAATTGGTCTGCGGGTATTTCGCTGCGCGGCGCTTTGTCCGACTTGACTCAGGGTCAGGTTGTGGGCGGCTTGCAAACGAAGGCAGCCACCACCGTAGCCTCCGACGTAAGTTTCTTCTACCAAGGCAATCCTTTCAACATGGAGGACGGTCAGAAAGGCCAGTGGACCGGCGGTGTGACGTTGAGTAATTTGGGCGCCAAGGTGAAGTACACGGAGAGCGGTTCGTCCGACTTCATTCCAACAAATTTGCGCGCTGGGGCCGGTTTTAATTGGACTTTGGACAAATACAACCGACTGACCCTGTTGGCGGACGTCAACAAGTTATTGGTTCCCACGCGTCCGGTGCGCGACCTGCAGGACATTGATGAAGACGGCGATCGCTCCGAAATCATTGCGGGCAAGGACGATCAAGTGAGCGTCATGCAAGGAATCATTCAATCGTTTGATCCGTCGGCCAAGCCCGACGGCACGGCGGAATTGCTCCGCGAGTTCATGTTCAACGTGGGCGGTGAATACTGGTACGACGAGAAGTTTGCGGTACGGGGTGGATACCAGCACGAAGACCCAACCAAGGGCAATCGCCGCTACTTCACCATGGGCTTTGGCATTAAGTATTCCTTGATTCAACTGGATTTTGCCTACCTCTTTCCCGCGGACCAAACGGTGCGCTCACCGCTCCAAAATACATTGCGCTTCAGCGCACTTTTGGATCTGAACCAACTCTTGAAGTGATTTCGGCGTATTTTTGCACGCCTTTAAAAAAGTCCCCATGGCCAAGAAAAAACTGACCAAAGAGGTTTACCTCAAGTGGTACGAAGACATGCTGTTCTGGCGCAAGTTCGAAGACATGACTTCCGCCTTGTACATCCAGCAAAAAATCCGTGGTTTTCTGCACCTGTACAACGGTCAGGAAGCTGTTTTAGCGGGAGCACTATTGGCCATGAATCCCGGCGACAAGATGATTACGGCTTACCGAAACCACGTCCAACCCATTGGCTTGGGCGTAGACCCGCGCAAGATCATGGCGGAATTGATGGGCAAGGTAACCGGTACTTCCCGCGGTAAAGGTGGTTCCATGCACATGTTCAGCAAGGAACACCATTTTTACGGCGGACACGGCATTGTGGGCGGACAGATTCCGTTGGGTGCCGGCTTGGCCTTTGCCGATAAGTATCAAGGAAGAAACAACGTAACCTTGACCTACATGGGCGACGGTGCCGTCCGTCAAGGATCGCTGCACGAAACGTTTAACTTGGCGATGCTTTGGAATTTACCCGTGGTCTTTATTGTAGAGAACAACGGTTATGCCATGGGTACGTCTTTGAAGCGCACCGCCAACCACGAAGAAATTTGGAAGTTGGGTCTGGGCTACGAAATGCCGTGCATGCCGGTAGACGGCATGGATCCGGCTAAGGTCTACGACGCCATGCACGAAGCCATGGAGCGCGCTCGTTCGGGTGGTGGACCTACCTACTT
>CAYXHJ010000142.1:0-4814 GCA_964464855.1 uncultured Owenweeksia sp.
TACAGTATTGGCGTTCGTTGCTGATGGGCACGCTAGCCGTACTCGTTGTGTTCATTCCATGGGACGTGTTCTTTACCGCTCAGGGGCATTGGGGATTCTCAAACCGCTACGTGGTGGGTTGGAAGCCCTTAGGACTACCGATTGAAGAGTGGCTGTTTTTTGTGGTGGTGCCTTTTGCGTGCATGTTCATCTACGAAGTACTGAATCTGTTTTTTCCCTGGACGGAACGCGGCCAAAAATGGCCCAGATTCACGGCTTGGGTGCTCCTAGCGGTCACGGCATTGGGAGCCGCTGCGTTTGCGGAGCGTGCCTATCCGGCCCTCACTTTTGCACTCACAGCCTTCGCATTGGCACTCGTTCTGCGCTATCGGGTATTTTGGTTGGGGCCGTTTTTTCGGGGTTGGATGGTGAGTTTGGTTCCGTTTTTCCTGGTAAATGGTGTTTTGACGGGCACAGGCTTGGACGAGCCTGTTGTTTGGTACAACAACGACGAAAACATGGGTATTCGCCTGGGTACGATTCCTGCTGAAGACGCTTTTTACGGCATGTTGATGATGCTGATCTATACCGCAACCGTTGAATGGCACCGTACCCGGTCGAAGAGGACAAGCGTTTAGGCGTCTGGTTCAAGCCGGCTGGCTTGATGGTGGAGCCCGATCGGTTGGGGCACCCCAATTTACAGCAAGTGGTCTCCGATCATTTGTCCAGGACTGTTTGGCCCGTACATCGTTTGGACCGTCCAACATCGGGCTTGGTGCTGTTTGCCTACCAAAAATCAGCCGTCGCTCCATTGATGCAACTTTTTGAGCACCGTCGGGTACAAAAATTATACACCGCTTGGTTGGAGCGTCCGTGGGAGGAAGGAACGGTTGAATGGTGGAATTGGGGTGTGAAAGATCCGGCGGCATTCCGTATGAATGTTGTGGAAAACGAACAGACGGGGGCTTTGAAAATGGGCCTCAAGGCGAAATCCGCAGCACATCCAGACCGGGTGGAAATAGAATTGTTAACCGGTAGATACCACCAAATCCGTGCTCAAATGAGCGCTCACGGTTATCCGATCCGCGGGGATGTGGCCTACGGCGCTCAGCCTTGGCTGCATGCTGCGAGCATCGGCCTGCACGCGGGCACCTTGGGTTTTACTGATCCGTGGACGCACGTCCCGCGTCGTTGGACGGTTGAAGCCAACTGGGACTAACTAGTTCATCAACGTCAAGCACGCGCCGGTTAAGCCGGCAGCAATGAAATAGCCCAAATAAGCCCAATCTTTTGAATTTTGGGGTTTGTGCAGAACGAGGTAGTTGACGGAAAACCCCAGACCGCTGAGCAGAACCACCTGCGGCAAAGCGGCCGCGCCCAACGCAACAAAATAAGCGAGTTGCCCACCAGTAGCGAAAGCCGCTTGCAAACCCGATTGACGGAGCAATTGAAAATTAAAACGCGACCATTCGCCACGTGCCGTACCCAGCATCAAAGCCAATATACCCTGGGCACATTCGGCAAGAAAAAAGAACGAAATGGGGCCTAATTCTCGGAGCGCAGGTACGGAAAGAGGATAGTACAAGCCGTACGCCAATCCGGCCCCAGCAGGAATCCAACCGCGAATGCCCCCCCGCCGAAACAACAACAGCAACTGAATCGAAAGGAGTAAAACTGCTGCGAGCAGCTGAAAAGTACTCGGCCACGCTCCGTTTAATGCACTTCCAACGGCAAATCCAACCACAACATTTAACGATTGCCCCACCAACGCAGATGCGGAATGATCGGAATTCAAGCTCCGAACAAAGGCCCACAGCCCCAAAAATCCCAAAACGCCTAATCCAATGGCTTGCCAGACAGCCGGTCCCCAAGACCAGTACGGCCAATTCCCGCTCCATAACCACCATCCCAACACGGCCCACAAAGTACCGGTTAAGGAACGTATGCCAATAAAAAGGAGCATGGGAGCGGGTTGTTCTTTGAACTTCCAAAAGCGGTTTCCCAGCGCAAAAAGCACCAGAGAAGTTGCGATACAGCCCAGTAAAAATGCGTTTTCGACCCAGTTGACTTCATTCATCTCCACACAAAAGTACCTTAGCTTCTCGGGAAATGAGCTACCTTTGCAACCTCAAAAAAGTTCTCTATGTTGACGCGCCGCCACATTCGGATTAAAGTCCTCCAAAGTTTGTATGCCTTCATCCAAAACGAAGGTGCATCCGGCGCAAAGGCTTTAAGCGAATTGGAAAAAAGCCTGGCCAACATTTATCGCTTGTACTTGATGGACCTCCAAATTTTACGCCAGTTGGTGTACTTTTTGGAAGAGCGAAAGTCCATCGAAGAAAAGAAACAATTCCCGTCTCCGGCCCTCATCAAGACCTTGGATACGGCGGTTTCGCATCCTTTTTTACGTCGATTGGCGGACGACGATGATTTGGTGTCTGCTTTGGAAATTCACCGCGTTCATTTTGGAGATGCTTCGGACGTGGTTCGCAAGTTGCTCTTTGATTATTGGCAATCCGACCTAGCTAAGACGCATTTTGCTGAAAATCAACCGCTTGGGGGGGGTTGGTTGAAGCAATTTTACGGCCAATTTGTGGCCAACAATGAAGATTTGCACGCCGTTTACGAAGGGATGGAAATGCACTGGGCGGACGATTTGGAGGCTGCCCAAATGATGGTGGTGAAAACCATGAAAAATCTTCGTCAAAACAAGCCTTTGTTGGTGGAGTTGTACAAAGACGAAGACGACGCACGTTTTGGAAAGGAGTTGATTATTAAAGTATTAGCGGATCGTTCCGACTGGGAAAAACGATTGATTGAAAAGTCAACCCATTGGGACATTGACCGAATGGCATTGGTGGATCGTCTATTGGTTGAGATGGCCTTGTCTGAGCTCGTTGGTTTTCCTGAGGTACCGCCACGCGTTACCATCAACGAGGCTTTGGACGTCGCCAAATCCTATTCAACGCCGAAGTCGGCTGCATTTGTGAATGGATTGATCGACAGCATTTTTACCGACTTGAAGGCGGAAGGGAAAGTTCAAAAAATAGGCCGTGGCCTCCTGTAAGTTGGCAGGGTACTGCCAAAATTCCAACTTGGTCTTCGAAATTCGCTGACGTACCTTTGAAAACTATGAAAACAATAAGAATATCTGCTTTTATAGCGCTGGTTGTTCTGGCTTCGTCCTGCACCAACCCGTCGGACCAAATTGAGGCCACAGACTCTAATTCCTTGGGTGTTGACGCTGTGGACAGTGGTAAATTGCCCGTTTTTTCCTTTTCTGAGGAAGAATTTGACTTTGGATTGATTCAAGAAGGGGAGGTAGTCACCCACGATTTTAAATTTACCAACACAGGCGACGTTCCCTTGGTCATCAGTGCGGCTCAAGGTTCGTGTGGATGCACCGTTCCCGAGTACCCGCGGACACCAATAGCACCAGGAGCTGAAGGCGTGATCCACGTATCGTTTGATTCCAACAAACGAGGAGGAAAGCAAGAGAAGACCGTTACATTGACGGCGAACACAGTTCCCAATGTTCACGTATTGAAAATTACTGCTAACGTAAACCCAAAGAAATAAAATGACCTACTTATCCTTATTGCAAGCAGATGCCAGCGGCATCATGAGCTTTTTACCCATTATTGCCATTGTTGCGGTCATGTACTTTTTCATGCTTCGTCCGCAAATGAAGCGTCAGAAAGAAGAGGCAGCCTTTCGTTCCGCATTGGAAAAAGGCATGAAAGTGGTCACCATCGGTGGAATACACGGAAAGGTGTTAGAAATCAACGAAACAACCGTCGTAATCGAGTCTGAAAATACGCGTTTGCGTTTGGAGCGTTCAGCAGTGAGCAAAGAACTTTCTGCACCGTTACAAGCGAAAGAAAAGAAATAATCTTCCACCGGCAGAATAAAAAAAGCCCCGAGCGAATTCGCTCGGGGCTTTTTGTTGCCAGTGAAGTGCAATCAAATACGTTTCAACTGCTGCTGAAGCATTTTTATTTGGTCCTTCATCAATCCTCGGGTATCCAATTTTTTTGCTTCGGTTAAGAGCGTTTGTGCTTCAATTTTACGTCGCTTGGAAAGTGCCATGCCCGCTAATTGCAGTTTCGCCATGGCTTGATCTTCTTTTTGACGAAGGCCAGTTTGCAAGGCCTTTCGCATCCACTGTTCGGCTTTGGTCAAATTAGTTTGGGAAACCAAAACACCTTGAAGAAAATAATAATAGGCCAGTTGACCTTTAATCAACGTCGTTTCTGGCGTACGGATGGCAGCTAGATGTTTTCCCGCTGATGCCATATCTTGTTTGCGCAAATACCACAAAGCCATTAAAATGCGCTCGTGACGGAAGTACAGAAAAACAGGAATGGACGTGAGGAGAATCCAAAAAATCCCATTGCCAATTTCACCTTCAATGAACTGCCAAATGCCTAGGCCAAAAAACAAAGCCGCCGTACCGATGCGTAAAATGCGTTGAATCATGGTGCAAAGGTACAACAGGTCGTGCAGGTTGAGGCGAAGCCTGTATCAGGATACTCCGGTGAATTCAACCTGAAAAGTAAACTTAATCCAGCAATTCAATTCGGTTTCGGCCCAAAACAACTCGTCCGTCTTGTTCCAACTTTTTCAGGAGCCTGGAGATGACCTCTCGGGATGAATGCAAGGCAGTTGCGATATCCCCATGGCTTAACGACAAAACAGCGTTTTGACTCAAAGCGTTTCTACGTTCGTTTAAGTACGTCATCAATCGTTCATCCAATTGCCTAAACGCAACAGAATCGAGCGCATTCAATGCCTCTTCGAATCGCTGTTGGTAGGACTGAAGGACAAATCGACGC
>CAYXHJ010000143.1:0-4801 GCA_964464855.1 uncultured Owenweeksia sp.
TCCAACTGGGAACAGACAGCGGTGGTGTTATTGCCACCCACGCCCACCACCAACGGAATACGCCCGTTGTTTGCTTCCGCAACGGTATCGAGTACTAGTTTTTTTTCGTCAGACGTCAGGGTTGCGGTTTCACCGGTGGTGCCTAGGGCTACCAAAAAATCCACGCCACCGTCGATGGAGTGGTTGACCAAGCGCGTCAAAGCCGCACGATCCAAAGAACCGTCGGCCGCAAAGGGAGTTACCAGAGCCAAGCCGGTCCCTTGAAATGGATTGTGTCTCATGAGGGTATAATTCGTTGTAAATAAGACTCTAATTCCAGTATTCGTTGATCTAAAGATTCAACATCAAAAGGCATCATTACGGTGTAAATGGATGCGGTATTGGGAGGACCTATCCGAAGTGCGGCACGGGCGTGTGCTAGAACAAAGGCATTGGGGCTGTAGGGGTCAGCGTCCAAATTCAAGACCACGTCAAAGTCCGTTTGTATGAACTCCAAGGCGTCCCCACGAGCAGGCGTTCCGTCCCAAGCCAAATCGTCCACAAAAAACAACTGCCTGCCGGAAAATACGGTGTGTTTGTCCCGCGGGGTTCCGGTGTAGCCCAACAATTTCAGGGACTTACCTTGCTGTTTCCATCGGTCGGTGGCCCTGCGAACCTGGTCCAACGCTTCCTCGGATTGTGCGTCAAAAACAACACCAATCCACTTGGCGCGCTCCCAACCGATCCACGGAAGTGAAGGCTTTACCCGCTCCAAATGCTGGTGCAAACGGTAGCGCCAATAGCGGGTACGTAAAGAGGCAATCCAATTCATCAGGACTGCAACATTTGATTGAATTGATCTTCTGATACTACTTGAACGCCAAGGGATTCTGCTTTTGCTTTCTTGGAGGGACCCATGCCCTCACCGGCCACCACATAATCCACTTTAGAACTCACGGAGCCCACAACCCGTCCCCCGTGTGCTTCGATAGCTTCTTTGATGCCGTCACGGGTGTATCCGGTGAAAACACCACTCACCACAAAGCTCTTTCCATCAAGGACGTTGGAAACGGTGTGGCTGCCGTCGATTTCCATGCGCAAACCAGCTTTCCGTAAACGCTCCACCTCCATCCGATTGAGCTCGTCGTCGAAAAAAGCACGCACAGATTCCGCAATGGCGGGCCCAACTTCATCGGCCTCTTGAAGGGATTCCAAATCTGCTGCCGCAAGTGCGTTGATGTTTCCCCAGTGTCGGGCCATTTTTTTGGCAACGGTCTCGCCCACGTGGCGAATGCCGAGTCCAAAAAGCACGCGTTCAAAAGGTACTTGCTTGCTCGCCTCCAGCGCCGAAAGAACGTTTTTCAGCGACTTTTCTTTAAAATTGGGAAGCAGGTACCAATCGGATTCGTTCAAGTAATAGAGGTCCGACGGTTGCTGCACAAGTCCACGATCCAACAGAGCCTGCACGGTTTCGGTACCCAAACCTTCTAAATTGAGGGCACGTCGGCCCAAAAAATGAACCACACGCCCGTGGCGTTGCGGCATGCAACCCATTGCATTGGGGCAGTAGTGCTGCGCTTCACCCTCTTGGCGAACCAGCTCAGTACCGCACTCCGGGCAATTTTTCGGGAAACGAACGGGCAAGGCTCCGGCTGGACGCAGGCCGGAATCTACAGCGGTTATCTTGGGTATAATTTCTCCCCCCTTTTCCACCCAAACCGTGTCTCCCAGGTGGAGGTCCAAGGCACGAATAATGTCTTCGTTGTGGAGACTGGCACGTTTGACAACGGTCCCGGCCAACAATACCGGCTCCAATTGGGCCACGGGTGTTACGGCACCGGTACGCCCCACCTGATAAACCACGTCATCCAATCGGGTTGTTTTGGCCAATGCTTTGTATTTGTAGGCAATGGCCCACCGCGGTGCCTTCGCAGTACTGCCCAATCGACGCTGCTGATCCGTAGCGTCTACTTTGATTACGGCACCATCGATGCCAAAAGGCAAATTAGCCCGATCCGCATCCCAACGATCTAAAAATCGATAAATTTCGTTGCGGTGTTGCGCCACCACCAACGTGTGCTCCGCTTCGTTGGGTACTTTAAATCCCCAGGTTTTGAGTTGATCAAATCCAGATGCATGGGTAGCAACACCGTCTACCCCGACCAATAAATAGGGCATGAAGGCCAATCCTCGCTTGCCAACCTCTGCAGAATCCTGCAACTTGAGACTGCCGCTGGCTGCGTTGCGCGGATTCATGAACGGCTCCAAATCCAGCTCCCGACGCTCGTTGTTCAGTGCCTCAAATGAAGCAAAGGGCAAAAACACTTCTCCTCGAACCTCTACGGTCTCAGGAGGGGTGCCGTTTAAAACCAACGGCACGGTAGCAATGGTGCGAACGTTGGCCGTAATGTCATCGCCGGTCACTCCGTCTCCGCGGGTGACGGCGCGAACGAGGCGACCATTTTCGTAAAGCAAACTGAGCGCAATGCCGTCGTACTTCAACTCGCCTACATAACGGACGGGCTCCTCCGGTAAAGCTCCCTCTACCCGATCAAAAAAGGCGTCCAGCTCTTCGCGTGAATACGTGTTGGCCAAGCTCTGCATGGGGACGCGGTGGCGTATCGACGCAAACTTTTTGGTTACTGCGCCGCCGACACGCTGAGTAGGACTGTTGGGATCCGTCCACTCCGGATGAGCGCGCTCCAAATCCTCCAATTCCCGCAATAAAGCGTCAAAAGCTTCGTCGGAGATCACCGGACGATCTTCCACGTAGTACCGGTGGTTGTGGCCGTGCAGTTCCGAACGCAGGAACAGAATACGTTCGAAGGCGGGATCGGTTTCCGACGGGATCATGGGGTAAAGATACCGAGCCACTGCGCCTCTACAAAGCGCGGTTTTCCAAAAATATCTTCTCGAATTTCCGGTACGGACCAACCGGGTACCTGGAGCAATTGAGCCACGTGAATCGTGTAGTCCGTGTGGCATTCCACGGACCACCATCCCCCGGGGCGCAGCAAGCGTTGCCCCCAGCCTACCAAGGATCGGTAAAAGAGCAACGGATCGTCCGATGGCACAAATAAAGCAGCGTCGGGTTCGTGATCACGAACGTGGGTGGCTAATGATTTTCGCTCGTTTTCTGGGATGTACGGCGGGTTGGAAAGCATCAGGTCCAGCGAAGCCAAAAGAGACGGAGGTGAAGCCAACGCGTCGGCCTGAACAGGCTGCATACCCGGAAATTGGGCGGCATTTTGGATCAACCAGGAAAACGCTTTAGCGTCCCATTCAACGGCGTAGACAGTGGCTTGGGGCCATGCCTGTGCGAGGCCCGCTGCAATGCAGCCGCTCCCCGAACAAACGTCCAACGCTCGTTTTGTTTGTGGGAGACGTTGGGTCCAATCCAAAACCCAAGCCTCCGTCTCCGGACGGGGTATCAGAACACCAGAACCAACGTCCAAGCGTACTCCGGCAAAATTCACCCAACCCAGGATGTATTGATAGGGAATCCCATCCCTCAATTGCTGGGTATCCAATTCCAATTGCGCGGCAAAAACATCGGTTACGGACTCTTGTTCGTGGAGCATCCATTCCGATCGAGTCAGACCCCACCGATCCTGCAGCCACGCCTGCCAAATGGCTCGTGCTTCTCGATCGTCGTGTCCACCCGATTGGGCGGCTGCTACAAACCACTTTTGGGCCTCGTTGCCGTTCATCCGCAGTACCTTTGTTGCATGCATTCTACTCCTGCCGCAGACCGCAAAGGTATGCTCCGCGCTGCGGAGTTGGCCCTGCGCGCTCTAGGACATACGTCGCCCAATCCGGTAGTGGGGTGTTGTTTGGTGTACCAACCGGGACAGCCCAACGAACGCTTGTTGGCAGAGGGATTTCACCGGCGAGCGGGCGATTTGCATGCGGAAGCCGCGGCCCTGGCCGCACTTTCACCGGAGGATCGACTGCTCTTGCCGCAAACTACGGCCTACGTTACGCTGGAACCGTGTGCGCACCACGGCAAAACCCCACCCTGTGCCGACGCCTTGGTGGCTGCAGGCATTGGACGCGTGGTGTACGGTACTCAGGACCCGGATCCTCGAGTTTCTGGGAACGGTTTGCGTCGACTGGAAGCTGCCGGCGTTGTTGTGGAAGCTGCAGCTCCGGAGTTGCAAGACTGGTGCCGTTGGATCAACCGTCGATTTTTAGTATCTGTCGAGGAAAAAAGGCCGTATCTGGTTTTAAAATGGGCACAAACTCCCAACGGTGGAATGGATGCCGCTCGTACCGATCATCATCCCGGACCGCATCCTGTTTCGTCTCCAGAGGCCCAAATTTTGGTTCACCAATGGCGCTCGGAAGAAGATGCGATTTTGGTGGGCGCCCGAACTTGGGATTTGGATCAACCCCTATTAAATGCGCGTTTGGTGAACGGACGTGCGCCCAAGCGATTGGTTTTGGGTTCGCCTTCTACCCCGATTCCCTCGGACGTAAGCTGCTTTAACGACCCGGAATCCGCTTGGGCATGGTGCAACGAAAATGGAATTCGCTCGGTTTTCGTAGAAGGTGGTTCATCGGTTTTAGGGTCTTTTTTGCGCCTGGGTTTGTGGGATGAATTGCGAATCTTGACGCAAAATCGGAGTTGGAATCCAACTGTTTGGGCTCCATCCGTGCCAAACAACGCCTACCTGCTGTCCGACCAAGAACAAGCAAATTGCGGTTTTCCCAAACGCTTGGGCGCCTCCGAGTGCCGCGTGTATCTTCGTACTAAATACATTTTAGAATAATCAACCATGCCGTCAATCCGTAGTCTTTGTGCTGTTGTTGCAATTCTATT
>CAYXHJ010000144.1:0-4538 GCA_964464855.1 uncultured Owenweeksia sp.
ATCAAGATGATGATTGCGGATGTTGGTGATCCTTTATACGGCTCCGCCGTCTTCTTGGGCGCGCGTTCCTTTGAGTTGCCCACCATCACTCTTTCCCGATCTACCAACTCCGGCAATTCATTTTCGGACACCAACGTGGTGGAGGGGTGCAAAGCCTCCGGGTTGATCATTGAGCGCAAGGGCGCCACCACAGACACCATGCGCATTGCGTTCACGCAGAACCAAGGCACGGCGCAGCCGGGTGCGGACTTCACGCCGCTACCGGCCTTGGTCACTTTGTTGCCCGGCCAAACCAAGGACACGGTCTGGATTCAAGCGTTTGACGACGGCATTGCCGAAGGCCCGGAGGTGATCCAGTTGGTGATGCAGCCGGTGAGCACCTTTTGTGCGGATTACCCCTCGCAAGTGGTGCGCTACCGCATCCGAGATAAGGTGAACCCCAGCGTATCTATCGCCCTCCAAGCCGGCAACGACACCCTGCAGTGCCCGGGGGATCAAGCCACCTTCGTGGGCACAGTCACGGGCGGTGAGGGCGTGGTGAAATCGTGGTGGAACACGGACACCACCGGCGGCAACCAGTTGGTGGCCACGCCCACAACGCAAACCACGTATTACTTCTACGCCCAAGACGAGTGCATGGCCACCGCGTTGGTGGACTCCGTTACCGTGTACTTCCAACCGGTGGACACCCTGAAAACCATCCCGGCTTCCACCATCATCTGCCCGGGCACGGTGGTGAAAATCGGCAACACGGGCTACGTGGGCGGCGCCTATTCCAACATTTTGTGGGAAACGGGCCAAAATACGGACAGCATCAGCGTCTCACCGGCCACCACGCGCTACTACAAATACACGCTTACTGGGGACTGCGGCTTCACCCGCACGGACTCCGTTTGGGTGCAGGTCATGCCGGTTCCCAACGCCTCCTTTGGGCACAACGTGGACGGCATCAATCCGCTCAAAGTGCGCTTCCAAAACCTGGCCACGCCGCACAGCACGTGGAGTTGGAATTTTGGCGACGGCACCCCCGTCAACACCACGGACGCCAACCCCATCCACACCTACGCCATCCCGGGGCGCTACAACGTGACTCTGGTGATTACGGACAGCTTGGGTTGCTCCGACGCCGTAACGCTTGAGGTAGTGGTGCAGATGGACTACTACTTCTACGTGCCCACGGGCTTCACGCCCAACGGGGACCGCGTGAACGACTACTTCCTGGTGAAGGGCTTGGGCATTGAAGGCATGGAGCTGCAAATCTTCAACCGCTGGGGCAACCTGATTTACACCTCCACGGACATCACGCAGGGCTGGGACGGCACCATCGACGGCGAACCCGCACAAGCCGGCGCCTATTCCTACCGCGTGCTGCTGCACTTGCCGTTGGGCAAGAAAGCTGAGGAGACGGGGGTGTTTACGCTGTATCGGTAAGTTTTTTTTGGCGTGATTTACCGGCCCGCGCAACGCTTAGCAGCTGGTTCCGTAAAGAGCCAAACGATTGGCTACAGCACAAATACCAGAACCCCCATGGAGTAAATCAGATATACCTTCAAAAAGGTATCCAGATTTCGCGCGTGTTGGGCCTTGACCGGTTCGTGCACACCGTTAACATAGGAAATACGCTCCAAAGACCGCAAAAAAGCCACGGACAGGCCTGCGGGAAAACCGAGTGAAATAAGTCCCGGTTGCTCCAACCACCAGCCGGAAATCACCGCCGCCGCAGCCGCCGCGAAAAGCACCGCTTGGGACTCCCGGTATCCGCGCACCTCCGGGTGTGTTTGGGCGGACTTGGCCGCTTGGCGCGCAGACTCCACCAAAAGCAATACCAGGCCGTACACCAGCAAATGCAACGGCAAGGTGTTCAACCACAAACTGCAGCTCAGGAAGGGCAGAAAGGCCAGGCCTGCGGCCACGGCGTGGGCGCCCCGGTCCAACGACCGCCTCTTGTGCGAATAGATCCACAGGAGCGCCGCGTACACGGCGAAAAAAAGGCCCATGCGGGTGCCCAGGTGCCAGGCCAGGCCGAGCCCAAAAAACCAAAATGCAAAAGCTAAAGGGATGCCGTACTTGCGCACCACGGTGCGTTCAAAAAGCGTGCGCCAAGGACGATGAATGAGGTCGTGTTCGGCGTCGTAAAAATTATTGATCAAGGATCCGCCGGATACCAGGAGGGCGTTGATCAGGAGCAGCAAAACGGCAACGGACCAACCTCCAGAGGAAGCCCAAGCTTCCGGGTTGCTTTGAAAGAGTTTCCAGAGAAAAACACCTTGGGCAACCGACAGAAATGCGATGTTGTACCACCGAACTGCCAGCAAAAGAGCAGCGGTCCGCAGGGCAATTTTTCGGCGTAATCCGGCCAAATTAAAAGCGGAAAATGACCTCGGGGTCGTGGGTTTTCAACAAGGGGGCTGCAGCTTCAAAATCCGGGGCAAAGCCCAAAATGTAACCGCCACCGCCAGAACCGCACAGCTTCAGGTAGTAGGCATTTGTGTCGATGCCCTTTTGCCACAGTTCCCGGTAGCCGGTAGGGATCATCGGGTCAAAGTGTTCCAGCGCCAAGCGGCTCAACGGCTTCAGGTTGCGGAACAACGCCCCCGGGTCTCCTTGCAGAAAAGCTTGGATGCAGGCGTCGTTGTACTTTTTGAATTGATCCTTCATCACCTTGCGGAACCCTTCTTCCTTAAGTTTTTCCATGAAGTGGGTCACCAACGGTTGGGTTTCCCCAGGTGCACCAGAATTGATGAGGAAAACGGCGCCTTTTCCTTCTGTGTTCTCTTCCGGAAGGAGGACCGTTCCCAAGTCGTCCGACGACCGAATCAACAGGGGCAATTGGAGGTAGCAGATCGTGGGATCAATGCCGGAACTGCGGCCGTGGAAAAAGCTCTCCATTTGCGCCAATTCGGCTTTTAAAGCCACCAAGCGATCTTTGTTGAGCTGGTGGTCCACCGGAATGGGATGGATGGCGTAGCGCGCGTAGAGGGCCGCTACGAGAGCTCCGGACGAACCCACGCCAAAACCTTGCGGAATGGACGAATCAAAAAACAATCCCCGGTCCAAGTCGGCGTCGAGTTGATTCAAATCCAATGGAGCCAGAGCTTCACCGCTGTCCGCCAATGCATGCAAATGACGCGCAAAGGCGCGGAGGGCCTCCTGAGACTCCAAGACCTCAGGAGCTACCGATGCAGAATCCGTCGGCACAAAACGGAACGAGCCGCGGTATTCCTTAAACGGAATGGACAACGCCATGGCGTCGCGGATGATGCCGTACTCCCCGAAGAGGAGAATTTTTGCAAAGAAGGAAGGATTTACGGAGTTCAAAGCAGGGGCTTGGGTTCGGTCAGTTGTTGGGGACCCGCACCCACGCGGTCGTGGATGAAGGCGCCGTCCTTGCAGTGCTCGGACAACGAGGTGGTAACAAATTCACGAACGGATTGTTCTGCGCGCGCCGGGTACAGCACGTGGACATTCGCGCCGGCATCCAAAGTAAAACCGACCTCCAAGCCGTCGCGGCGCGCGTTTTGAATTTTCTCCAAGATGGCCAACGTTTCCGGCTTCATCAGCACAAAAGGCGGGTTGGACGCCATCATCAGCCCGTGGAGCATCAAGGCCTCGCGTTCGGCCAGCGCCAAAAAGGAACCAACGTCTCCGCTGGCGAGGATGGGTTGGAAGGCGGCTAAGTTTTCGTGCGCTGTGGCAAAACGGGCCTCCGCAAACGGGTGACCGTTCATCAATCCGTGCCCCACGGTGCTGGAAACGGACTTTTGACCGACGTCCACCAACAAAACCGTATCCCGAAAATCGGAAAAGACCGGGTCAACAGCGTGCGGGTAGGGGTGGGCCCACTCCTGATTGCTGCCCGGGACGGAAGGCGTTCGGCCCCATACCACCCAGCCGCCGTACACACTGCGGGAGGCGCTTCCGGAGCCCAGTCGGGCCAAGACGCTGGCTTCGCGCAGATCGTCTTTTGCGGGAATTCGTTCCTGAAACTCGCGGGCCAAGGAAACCACGCACAACGCCAGGGCGCTCATGCCGCTGGCAGAACTGGCAATGCCGCTGGAATGCGGAAAGGTATTGTGCGTTTGGATGCGCCAATCAAAATGCGCGGTCCACGGATGGCGCTCGGCAATGGCCTTGAAAAAGCCGGCTACCTTGGGCACAAACGACGGTGTGTCCACGCCGTCCACCCACACGTGAATTTTACCGCTCCCGGGAACAATTTCCACCGACGTTTCCGTGCGGCAGGCGTCCAGCGTCATGCTCAACGAGGGGTTGGTGGGCAACTGCGGGTTTGTTTTCCCCCAGTACTTGACCAACGCAATGTTGGACGGACTTTGCCAGGCGGTATGGAAACTCATGCGGATAAAACTTCAGCTTCGGGGAGGATCTTTTTCACCAATCCCTGCAAAACCTTGCCGGGACCAACTTCCACAAACCGACCGATGCCGGCGGCACCCATGGCTTGTACGGACTGCGTCCATTTGACCGGGCCGGTGAGTTGGGCAATCAAATTCTCCTGGATTTGTGCGGGATCTGAAACG
>CAYXHJ010000144.1:4548-4775 GCA_964464855.1 uncultured Owenweeksia sp.
CAATGGCCGCAGCCAATTCAGCGCGGGCCGGCTCCATCAGGGGAGAGTGAAAGGCACCGCCTACCGGCAAAAGCAAGGCGCGCTTAGCGCCGGCGGCCTTCGCGGCTTCGCACGCGGCTTCCACCGCTGGGAACGCACCGGAAATCACGAGCTGTCCGGGGCTGTTGTAGTTGGCGGCAACCACCACGCCGTCCGTCGCGGCGCAAATATTTTCTACGGTTTCGTCC
>CAYXHJ010000145.1:0-4769 GCA_964464855.1 uncultured Owenweeksia sp.
TGGACGGCAAGGAAATCCAATTCGGCAAGGTGGTCTTGGACGGCACTTCGGTGCACGCAGCGCCCATCGACGCCGCGTTGCCGCACGGCGTTTACCTAGTACGCACGCGCTTGGCCAACGGGTCTACCGTGTTCGTGCGGGTAATGCTGTAAATACAACTTAGAAAAGGAATTGCTACGGATTTATATGAAGTCTAAAGCGCTGTGAATGAAATTATTATGGAGCAATTGATCAAACGAATTTTAGGTGTTGTTGGTGCTTTATTGCTGCTCGTTGCAGCATCCGCCGAAGGATATGCGCAAAGCCTGACCATCTCCAATTCGGGTCAAACGGGTACGTCCGGCTCCAATTGGAGCATCAGCGGGTCCAATCCCGTGACCCTGACGTTCACCGGAACCGCAAACGTGGCGCCGTCGGTCTTGCAAGGCTATTTGAACGCCGGCACGAGCGTGGTGGTGGAAGACGGTGGAACGGGCGGGGATATTTGGATCAACGACGACCTCACCAAGTCTGCAGGCGGTAACGCAACGCTGACCTTCCGGGCCAAAGGCGGTGTATTTCCCTCAGGAACAACGGATATTGTATCCACCGCGGGTGCATTGAACTTGATCTTGTGGGCTGAAATCGACGGCGGAGGGGTGCGGGGAATTTTCACGTCCCCTACCACCACCAACGGTGGCCATTTTTGGGGAGGCGGCGGTTCTGGATCGGTTACTTGGAATGGATTGACCGTGGGCAACGGTTTGGCCATGACGGATGGTGCTCCAACCAGTCATTGGGTTCCCGTTGCCATTCAGGGAACCATTTCGACGTCCGGTGGTCACATTTACTTGGCAGCAGACGACGGCGGAGGTACAGATCCTTGTATTGCCGCGATGACTGCTACTAATTGTATCCTAAATGCGGGTACGGGCAATGTCCAATTGGTGACACGAGACCCCATTGATTGGGAATACATTGCGGGAAGAATACTTACGGTGCAATCAACGGGTATTCTGAGCATTGCGCCTCCCTCCGGGGAAAACTGGCCCGCGGCTTTGGCCTGGTCCGGCACCACCACCAGCAACACGTTTGTGGGCAGCAGCCATTTGATTGGTTTGCAAATCAACAACATGAGTTCCTTGGGAGGACTGAACATTGGCACCACGGGAGCGGCCGGTTACACGGCCTCCAATACGCAAGCGTTGACCTTGTCCAGCGCGTTGTCCTTGGCCGGGCCGGTGACCTTTTTGGGTGGGAATACCACGTTGAGTGAGGGCATTTCAGTCTCCGGCTTGGGTGCAGATGTATTGATTTCAAGTACCGGTTGGATCACCTTGGCAGCGAGCAAGGGCATCGCTACCAATGCTGGGGATATTACCTTTTTGGCGACTTCCGGCGGCACGGCAATAACTTCTGGCGATGCCGCTATTCAGTTGGGAAGTGGTGCTTCGTTGAATTCGTCGGGCGGAAACATAGCTTTGCGCGGTGCGGTTGTGGGGGCCGACGGCGCGCTCTACGCAGCAACTAACGTCACCAACGGAAGACCAGGCATCCTACTCACTTCCAATACAATAACGGCGGCAGGGGGCAACATTTCCCTCTACGGTAAGTGTTCGTCCAGCCGAGACGACGGCATTCGAATCAGCGCCAGCACCATCACGACCACAGGAACAGGAACGTTGATCGTGGTTGGGGAGTCGCACGGAGGGTACAACGGCTCCACGTATTACGGAGGTGTTTCTTTTGAAAACAATTCGTCTACGTTGTCTACCGTAGATGGGGATTTGGTTTTAAAAGGTTCGTTGACAGCGGCCACCAACAACGCTGGGGCCTACCCCGGGGGCATCAACTTTTTCCGGGTCTCGGGTCCAGGGAGCACTACCGTGAAGATTTCGCTTTTATCGCGCACGGGTGATGTTTTGGTTACCGGTGTAGAAGCAGCAGCGTCGGTTGCAGCTTCCTACGGCATCGTTCAATGCAGCCAAGGTGACGTCTACGTGGGTTCGCCGTCGGACAATTCGTGGACGGGAACCGGGGACATCATCATGACCTTTACGGACATTGGGAACGCGGGCATCGATTTCATCCAAGCCAAGACCTCTGGTGCGGTGAGTTGGGTTCCTGTAGGGGCCAGTTTTACCGATGCATTTGATTTGCCGGCTCAGTACAAATTAGCTGTGAGTGCCTCTTCATTAACGGTGGGTTCCACCACGAACACCGCCAATGTTTACCTACGCGATCCGTTGAGTGTAGCAGGGCCAATTCGCGTATACGGCGGCATCATTTATTCTTACGAGCACATCGTTTCTACCACGGCTGCCAACATTGATTTATGGGGCACTTCCGGTTTTTACAGCGCAAACACCACCCGCAAGGACATTACGACTAACGGTGGAAATATTTTCATTGATGCGGATTCGGACGCCAACGGGACGGGGGAATTGAGCGTAGACTATTTAACGTTAAATCCAGGAGCGGGAAATTCCCTTTTGCAAACGAGCACGGTGAGTTGGAGTACTGCAGCTGGCGCGATACCCTACATCAACGGAACCGGTGATTTTACATTTCAGTCGAGTGCAGCGAATTTTGGTCACGCCTGGATGTATTTATCTTGGTTTTATATAGACCAGGATAACAACGGAATAGGATCCATCACCATGGGGAAAAGCACCAACGCCAGTGATGTTTATCAGAACCATTCCACAAGCTTGGTACTGACTGGAAACCTAGTGATGAACGGCGCAGCCGCCTATTTATCCACAGCCACCACCGCCAACAGCGGATCCATTACCGTGAACGCCACAGGCAATGTGTCCATTACGGGTGCCCAAGCAGCGAATAACGTTTATTTGACGTCCAACGGCGCAGTAACCCAATCGGCGGCCCTAACGGCCACGGGGCTGAACCTTGGCGGGACTGGCGCGTTTACCTTAACCAACACCTCCAACAATGTAGGTACGCTTGCGGGCGGCACCACCGGCACGAAGTTGGGGAACGTGAATTTTGTGAATTCAGCTGGCTTCACCGTTGGAACCGTAACGCAGAGTGGGATTCAATCTTCGGGTACGGTGTTGTTGGAATCGCTGACCGGCAACCTGACCCTGGCGCAATCCATTGCCACAACGAACGCAGGGACCACGGCGGTGACCCTGAACGCAGGAAAGAGCATGGCACTTGGCAATGCTTTGGGCGGCAATGTATTGATTTCAGGATCTCCCACCATCACCACGGGCACCAACGGCATTGTGCGTTTGTTCAGCGGCCGCGACGCAGAAAGCACAGGCTTGACGGCATTTGTAGGAGGCACGAACAACGTCCGCTACGGTGTGGATGAGGGTACCTCAACTTTTTCGCCCGTTTTGGCGAACAGCAACAAGTATGCGCTGTACCGCTACAGCACGTCCTTACTCGGAGGGGTGACAATCGTGGCTTCCGGCGGGTCTGCCCTGAGCACCAACTTATGGGAGTACGTCAACAACACGATTTTACCCACGTCCGCTACGGCGGTCAGCATCAATGCATCCGCAGTCGAGGGTTATTTGAATACCAACCCGTTGACGGTACAGGCAGGATCGTTGACCGTATCGGCTGCCTTGAGTTCGTTCAGCACCAACGCTTTCACCGTGCAGGTGAATAATGGACTGACGGTAAGCAATTCGGTATCGCTGGGTGGCCCCATTTCTTGGACGGCCGGCGGTCAGGTGAATTTATCGGGCAACGTTACTTCCAATGGAGCGTCGAATGTCTTTATTAAGTCCGGCAGTTCAACGAATCCATCGCTCCTTTTGAATACGGGAGCAACCATCTTGAAGACCGGCGGTGCAGGAACATTGACTTTACAGTCACAGGGTCGTGTTGAGATCCGTGGTAACATTACCGCAACCGGAACGGGCGTTTTGAATGTTGTGGCTTGGTCGGATTTTGACAACTCCAACAACGACGGCGGGGTGTCTATTTTTGGCCCCATTTCCACCAACGGCGGCCACGTTTGGTTAGGGGGCAGCAATTCCAACGCCGGTTCGTACACGTGGAACGGGTTGGCGGTTGGCGATGGACCGTCGGTTTCTTCAGCCGGTAATAACGCCAATTCCATGGATATTTACGCCAACATCACCACCAACGGTGGGGATTTTCTGGCCTGGGCTGGGGAGTCTGGCTACGGCATTGGGAACGACGGCAACGGGGATCAGGTGAATGTTGGTACCGGGGATATCGTTTTGATTACGGACTACGTTTTTGGGAGCGGTAGTTACCCCCTTTATTTCCGTCAAAACGGTGGTACGATTACGTTGGTGCCGGAAAACGGAGCCTTTGCAAGTACCTTTCTGTGGGATGGTTACACCGAGACCACGTATTACGGAGCACCGTCTTACAATTTTGGCGATAATTTCAATTATTTCGCCTTTGACAATCCTTCAACGCTCCAGCGCTTTACAATTGGATACTACGACGGAATGCTGAACGGCTCCACGCCTGTGGTTTTCTCCAATTCTACAGCAGTTACGTTCAGTACGGCGGCGAACATTGGCGGCACGTTGCAGGCATACGGTGGAGCATTAACGCTGAACGACAACCTGACGGTCTCAATGGCCGGGGCGCCTATTTATTTGGAAGGAACCGGAGCGATTTCGGTTGGGGCCAACGACATTCTGCAAACGAATGGAGGAGCCATTACCTTGAAGGCAACCTCCGGCGGCACGGCAACGGCGTCCGCCAGTGCTATTTCATTGGGTGCCGGCAGTCAATTGCTTTCGCAGGGCGGAGACATTTGGTTGGGCGGCGGCTAC
>CAYXHJ010000146.1:0-4756 GCA_964464855.1 uncultured Owenweeksia sp.
CGTCAACAACAACTACTACACCAACTTCATGGCGGCGTGGTGCTTGGAGTACGCCACCTACGCAGCCGAATACGTGCGCGCGCAGCATCCGTCGGACTACCAGCGAATTGCGACCAAAACTCAATTCCGGGCGGAGGAAGAATTGGCGCATTGGGCGGACGTTCGCACGCGCATGTACTACCCCTATTGGGAAGAAAAACAGCTCTTTCTGCAGCAAGACGGCTTCTTGGACAAAGATTTGGTGCCGGTGGCGGATCTGGATCCCGCGCAACGCCCCATCAACCAAAAATGGAGCTGGGACCGCATCCTGCGTTCGCCGTACATCAAGCAGGCAGACACCCTGCAAGGCATGTTCTTCTTTGAAGACCGCACAGACCGCGAACTTTTGCGCCGTCATTTTGACTTTTACGAGCCCTTTACGGTGCACGAGAGCTCCCTCAGCCCCAGCGTACACACCGTACTGGCCTCCCGCTTGGGCTATGCGGAGCAGGCCTACGCCTTCTATTTGCGGACCGCACGTTTGGATCTGGACGACTACAACCACGAAGTGCGCGAGGGCTTGCACGTCACCGCCATGGGCGGAGCTTGGATGAGCGTGGTGCATGGATTTGGCGGCATGCGCTTGGTGGGCGAAAACCTCACCTTTGAGCCGGCCCTGCCCGCCGCCTGGACCCGCCTGGCCTTCCACTTGGTGTGGCGCGGCGCCACCCTCCACGTGGAACTCACTCCCGGAACCCTCACGGTACACGTGGTAGACGGACCGGATACCGATTTCGGCGTGGGCTCGCAAACGTTTACTGCCAAAAAAGGAACTCCCGTTGTCGCAACGGTTTAACCTGCAGCTCTTTGTAACTTTCGGTCCATGAAAGCACCTGTCGTTCGCCCCGCTCTGACTCGTTTCGCCGCTGCTTTTGCGGGCGGCGCCGCACTCCTGGTTGCTGCCTGTTCGCCCGATCCCGCCGGTTGGAATCCGGGCGACGGAGACGAAACCGTGGGTTTGATGACGCCGGTCCTGCTCAACGCCGGAACCACCGCCATTTACAGCGGCGATTACTTTTTGGAACCGGAGGAAGTGGATTCCGTAGTTTGGCCCGACGGTCTTAGCGCGGAGTACAAGGAAGACAGCGCCGTGTACCGCGTAACCGGTGCCCTCAAAAAACCGCTGGACGTGGCGCATTTTTGGATGGACGGCGCCTCGTTTGATTTGGTTCTGTACGCCAACGGCGCGCAGTTCCGCACCTTTACGTACCCCCGTCAACCGGGCGACACCGCCTGGGCGGAAGACGCCGTCCGCCTCATCGGGACGTTTAATGCTTGGAACCGATCTGCCACCGCGCTGAAACGCGGGGACAGCACATGGACGGTAGAGGTGCCGCTCTTTCCCGGCAACCACGAATACAAATTTGTGGTCAACGGAGTGGAACTCCTGGATCCGTCGAACTCCCGGGCCGTGCCCAACGGCATTGGCGGAGTCAACAACACCTTGGAAGTCAAACGCGAAGGTCTTCCGGCTCGACCGCTGAAAACGCGCAGCGTGGACGAAAGCGGCTCCCAAATCACCCTAGCCCCACTGCCCAAAAACCAAAAATTGGTGGTTTTGTGGGAAAACCACGCCCTCCCCGCAGACGCCGTGGCCCAAACAGAAGAAGGCATCCGCATCCAGCTCCCCGAAGAAGCCGAGGACCTACCCCGCAGCTTTGTGCGCATTTACAGCGCCAACGCACACCGTCGGAGCAACGACCTCTTGATTCCCTTGGAAAAAGGACGCGTTCTGCTGCAGGGGGACCTCCTCCAACGGCACGACTGGGAAGCCGCCACCCTCTATTTTTTGATGGTGGACCGCTTTGCCAACGGGGACCCCAGCAACGACCGCCCCTTGAACCGTCCGGACGTACTTCCGCAAGCGGATTTCCACGGCGGTGACTTGGACGGCGTCACGTGGGCCATTCAGCACGGCTTTTTTGAGCAGTTGGGCTTCAACACAGTATGGTTGTCTCCCATTGCCCGCAACCCGCAGGGCGCATGGGGTTTGTGGAACAAAACCGTTCCCAACACCAAGTTCTCCGCCTACCACGGCTACTGGCCCGCCTCCAACACCCAGCCCGATGCACGATTTGCGCGTCCGGAACAGGTGCGGAACACCCTGGCCAGTGCCCACAACCGCAACCTGAACGTACTGCTGGATTACGTGGGCAACCACGTGCACGAAGAACATCCCGTGTACCGCGCTAAGCCTCAGTGGTTCAACTCGTTGTATTTACCAGACTCCACCCTAAATACGGAGAAATGGGACGAGTACCGCCTCACCACGTGGTTCGACACCTTCCTGCCGGACGTGAACACGGAAAACCCAGAAGCGGTTGCCGCCCTCACGGACTCCGCCCTGGTTTGGGTACGCGATTATGGTTTTGACGGTTATCGGCACGACGCCACCAAGCACGTAGCCAACCTCTACTGGCGCACGTTGACGCAAAAACTCAAGCACCAAGTAGCCGCCCCCCGCGGCCAACGCCTCTACCAAATTGGCGAAACCTACGGTTCTCCCGAACTGATTGCCAGCTACTTGGGCAGCGGCTTGATGGACGCACAGTTTGACTTCAACCTCTACGACGCCGCCCTGGGCTTCTGCGCCAACCTGAACACGGATGCCGTGCGCTTGAAAGAGGTGCTGGACGCCAGTTTGGCCGCCTACGGCCACCACCACCTGATGGGCAACATCAGCGGCAACCAAGACAAGCCTCGGTTCATCTCGTTGGCCAACGGAGACGTTCGGTTGGACGAGGACACCAAAGCAGCCGGATACACCCGAAAAATTGGAACGCCTGGGGCGTCGGCCTACCAAAAATTGGCCTTGATGCACGCCTTCAACTTCTCCATTCCCGGAATTCCCGTGGTGTACTACGGCGACGAATACGGCATGCCCGGCGCCAACGACCCGGACAACCGCCGGCCCATGAAGTTTAAGAACTACACCCCGCAGGAGGAAAAACTGCGATCGGAAGTGGCAAAACTGGCCAAATTCCGCTCCAAATCTCCGGTGTTGGCCTACGGAAGTACGTCCGTAAAAGCGCTTTCCAAAAACGTCGTCCTCATTGAGCGCGCGTACTTTGGCGAGCGGGTGCTGACGGTTTTGAACCGCAGCAACCAACCCGTGAAATTCACCGTCAAACAACTCAAACTTCACCCCAAAACGCGGTTGATCGCCGGTTCCGCTCAATTGGGCACCGTTACGGCTACCGTGCCCGCCGGTGCCTTTGCCCTGCTGCACGTGCCGCGCTGATTTTCTCCACCGCCATACGAACGAATGAACGATAAACACGCATCCATGAAATCCATCCTCACCGCCCTCGCCCTCGCGCTGACCCTTCCTCTGGCTCAGGCACAAATGCCCCACGCAGACTGGGCCCGCAACGCCACCATTTACGAAATCAACACGCGCCAAGCCACGCCGGAAGGCACCTTCAACGCGCTCGCCAACCACTTGCCGCGCATCAAAGAATTGGGCGTGGACATCCTGTGGTTCATGCCCCTGCAACCCATCGGACGTGAAAAGCGCAAGGGATTGTTGGGCAGTTACTACTCCATCAACGACTATTCCGCCATCAACCCCGAATTTGGTACGGAAGAAGACTTTGAGCAATTTGTGGTAAAAGCCCACGACCTCGGCTTCAAAGTCATCCTGGACTGGGTCCCCAACCACACCGCTTGGGACCATCCGTGGATCAAAGAACATCCGGAATACTACTGGAAGAATGAGGACGGCAGCATCTCCACGGCCCTAGACGACCACAACCGCCCTACGGATTGGACGGACGTGGCCGAGCTGGACTACAGCAACCCTGCCCTGCGGGATGCCATGCGCGAAGAAATGGCCTGGTGGATCGCTCGTTTTCAACTCGACGGTTTTCGTTGCGACATGGCCGGAGGCGTTCCCTTTGACTTTTGGTTAGAAACCAACGAATTTTTACGCGGCATGAACCCAGAAATCTTCCTTTTGGCGGAGTCTGAGTTCACCCACATGCAAACCGCCAACTTTGACATGACCTACGGTTGGGAATTCCACCACATTTTGAACAAAGTGGCCGGAAAAGGGGAATCCGTAGCAAAAATCGACGAGTACGTGGAGAAAAACCGCGTCAACTTTGATCCGGACCACTACCGCATGTACTTCATCGACAACCACGACGAAAACTCTTGGAACGGCACGGTGGAGAAGCGGATTGGTGCCAATGCCCACGCGGCCTTTGTACTGTGCGCCACCTTAGAGTCTGGCATGCCCTTGATCTACAACGGTCAGGAAGTGGGCCTCAACAAAAGCTTGCGCTTTTTTGAGCGGGACACCATCGACTGGAACCGCCCGTCTGAGGAGAAATTCTACCGCACCCTTTTGGCGTTCCGCAAGCAAAACTCCGCCCTGCACAACGGACGCGCCGGCGGCAAACAGGAACGCATTGCCACCAACAGCAACCGCGTGTACGCGTTTTACCGCAACAACGGCGCGCAACAAGCGGTGGTATTCATCAACTTCGCCAACAAGAAAACCAAGGTGAAGTACAGCAACGCGCCCGCCGGCACCTACACGGACGCCTTTACCGGGGCGCGCATCACCCTGCGCGAAAAAGGCACTTTGACCCTTCCGGCCAACGGCTTTTTCGTAATGCAGTAATCGGGCCCGACGGTCTTCAAACGACTCCAATTTGAGCACTGCAGACGTTTGTCTGCAGCGGAAAAGCCACCTTCGGGTGGCTTTTTTTAA
>CAYXHJ010000147.1:0-4745 GCA_964464855.1 uncultured Owenweeksia sp.
CGGATCCAAAGCCGGAACA
The DNA here is from genome assembly GCA_964464855.1 of uncultured Owenweeksia sp. GTDB lineage: Bacteria > Bacteroidota > Bacteroidia > Flavobacteriales > Schleiferiaceae > CAMDTE01. The sequence goes on from CAYXHJ010000147.1 coordinate 20, forward strand.
TTGAGGTGCGCCACCATAACGCTTCCCGCGAACGGAAGCAATTCGCGGTACGGACGCAACTCCACCGAATCCAGCGCCGCGCGGTTGCGCGCTACCGTGGGCAGGGTTTTGTGGGAGTCCGAATCCGTATCGCCGTGGCCCGGAAAATGCTTGACGCAGTCCATTGTGCCCGCATCTTGTTGCCCTTTCAAATAACCGTGGGCCAAGGGCACCACCGAGCCGATTTCTTGTCCGAAGGAGCGCTGACCGATGATGGGATTGGCCGGATTGGTGTTGACGTCCAGCACAGGGCCAAAGTTGATGTGGACGCCCAAACGTCGCGCATGACGTCCAATGGTCTGCCCATAAGCGTACGCCAGGGAAGAATCCCGGGTTGCTCCTAGGGTCATGGGCCAAGGGAGTCGCGTGGTGGAATCCAGGCGCATCCCCAAATCCCACTCGGCGTCCATGGCCACCAGCAAGGGAATTTTAGCGGCAGACTGCAGTTTTTGATTCATGGCAAACTGCCGTCCGGGCCCACCTTGCATGAAAATGACCCCGCCCAAATGGTGTTCCTTCACGTACCGTTCCAACAAAGCGGCGTGCTCCGGCCCTTTGTTGGAATACGCCGCAACCATGAAGAGTTGACCCACTTTCTGGGCGTCGGTCAGGGAGGCCAGTTGTTTTTGTGCATACTGTCGGGCTTCCGGGGTGTCGTACACCCAAGGAGACGTTTTTTGGGCCTGACAACCCAACGTACTCAAAAACAGCAAGAACCCGGTGGCAAATCGAATGGAGGAAATCATCCCGAAAAGTAGGGTGAAATCGCGCTATCTTTGAGGTCAATGCTGCTAAAATCATGGGAATTTTAAACGGTTCGTTCTTTCGGGTACGCAAACCCCGTGGATTTCAGTACCAACCGCGCTTGTACGACGAGCGTAAAGAGCGGTTGGAACGCCTGCGCGGCGGCCAATTGGACGCCGAAAATGAGCGTCGGGCCAGAATGCGCGAGGCCTGGAAATCCAAGCAAACGGCTCAGCCTTTGTCTGGTCGCACCTTGTACCGTTTGGTTTTAGGTGCACTGCTCGTGTGGGCGTTCATACAATACGTCTCGGGCCAATGATCCAACTCCTGCCGGAACACGTCGCCAACCAAATTGCGGCCGGTGAGGTCGTGCAGCGACCGGCCTCCGTAGTTAAGGAATTGGTGGAAAATGCTTTGGATGCCGGTGCTACGCGCATCGGGCTTGCTGTTGTGGACGCTGGACGCACTTCCCTTTCCTTTACGGACAACGGACAGGGCATCGACGCTTCCCAAGTGCACCTTGCATTTGCGCGCCACGCCACGAGTAAATTGCGCGAGGCGGACGACTTGTACCAATTGACCACCATGGGCTTCCGGGGCGAAGCCCTTGCTTCCATTGCCGCGGTTTCTCGCGTGGAATGCACCACCCGGACAGCGGACGCCGCATTGGCCACACATTTGGTACTCGAAGGCGGTCGCGAAGTGCTGTGCGAGGAACGTCCGGCGCCGGTTGGAACACACTTGGTGGTGCGCAATTTGTTTTTCAACGTGCCTGCGCGCCGGCAATTTTTGAAAACCGACGCCGTCGAATGGAAGGCCATCTTGGATGCCTTTGTGGGGCTGGCGCTGGCCCATCCGCACGTAGCCTTTACTTTGGAACACAACGGTCGGGAGGAATTTCATTTGGAATCGGAAAACGACCGTTCCCGACTGTTGCACGTGCTGGGGAAGAAAACCAACGAGCGCGTTGTACCGGTGGCGGAAAAGACGGACGTTGTGGAAATCAATGGCTTCATTTTTCGGCCCGAACATGCCCGCAAAACGCGCGGAGACCAGCACTGGTTTGTGAACCGTCGGACCGTGCGCAGTCCGTATTTACACCGCGCCGTGCAAGACGCCTTTGACGGATTGGTCCCCGAAGGCAACCACCCCGCCTACGTGCTGCATTTGACGGTGGATCCCGCCCGGATTGATGTAAATGTTCACCCGGCGAAAACCGAAATAAAATTCGACGACGAACGCGCCGTTTACGCCGTAGTGCGCTCCGCCGTAAAACACGCCCTCGGTCAGCACCAGGTGGCACCCGCGCTGGATTTTGAATCCATGCAGGCCTTCCAAACCCCTCCCCTTCAGCCCAATGCCCCGCGCCCCCTGCCGCCGGCATTGGACATCAACCCCAACTTCAACCCGTTTGCCTCCGGCAAGGAGGAGACTGAAGGAAGCAGCAGGCGATCGTTTGCGGCGCAGGCTCCCTACCCCGGATACCGCGCGGCAACCCCGGCGGAACGGCAATGGTCCTGGGAAGAAGCTGCAGCGCCAAATTCCTATGCCTCCAGCGTCCCTGGAAACCCGTCCTCTGCCCCCGCACAGATCCCGCTAAATGCAGGTAACGAATGGGTTGCGCCTTGGAAAGACCCCTACCTCATGGCGCTGTCTGAGGAAGGATTGGCCGTCCTTCATTTGCCGCGCGTGCAGCAAGTCTTGGCTTATGAATCACTCCTGCGCGCTTGGGGAGGAGAATCGTCGGCCAGCCAACAACTTCTTTTTCCGTTGGAACTCCCCCTCAGTCCTTCCGATAAAAACGCGCTCAACGCGCAAGCGACAACCCTTCATGCCCTGGGCTTCGCCTGGGAGTGGACCGCCGACGGCCTGTCCCTGACGGGTTTGCCGGCCGTACTTCCCGCAGAGGGTGCCGAGTCTGCCCTGCTCGATTTTCTCCGCACAGACACGGGAGACCAGCCGGACCCGGCTCAAGGAGCTTTGTGGCAATTGGCGCACCATACCCGCGGCGCCAAACCCACCCAACTGCGGGCGGAAGAGCAAATGCTGTTGGTGGAACGCTGGCGTCAAAGCCACCACCGCTGGCACGACCCCTCCGGACGCGCCGTGGCTCTTCTGTTGGACGCCACCACCCTGGACCATCAATTCAATTAAACATGTACCGACCCCCTACCTTCTCCCTCCTTCCGCCCATCGTTAAAAACCTGTTGATCATCAACGGACTGTTTTTCTTGGGAAGCGTTGTTTTGGAATCCCGCGGTTTGGACCTCGTGGGGTTGCTGGGCTTGTACTTCCCGGCCTCGCCCTATTTTGAGCCTTACCAATTGTTTTCCCACCTGTTCATGCACGGCGCCGTTGGCCACCTGTTTTCCAACATGCTGGCGCTGTGGATGTTTGGCACCCCCATGGAAAACCTTTGGGGCCCCAAGCGCTTTTTGACCTACTACTTGATTACCGGACTGGGCGCGGCCGCGTGCCACCTGGGCGTGATGACCTGGGACTACTACCAAGTATTGCCCTTTGCCGAATTGGGCGACGGAGAAGCCATTTCCTACCTGAATCAACTCTTTTCCATTCCCACGGTGGGCGCATCTGGAGCTGTTTTTGGCTTGTTGCTGGCCTACGGGATGACCTTCCCCAACCAAGAAATCTACGTGTACTTTTTGCTGCCCATCAAGGCCAAGTACTTTGTGGCCATCTACGGTTTGTTCGAGTTGTTTAATGGATTGGCCAACTCCGGTTCCAACATTGCCCACTTTGCCCATTTGGGCGGCATGCTTTTTGGATACCTGTTGATCAAACGTTGGCGTCGCAACGCCTTTCGTTTTTAAACCAAAACGTTCCCCGCACCCACACCTTCGAACCGCGCTCCGTGAACTTCACAGCATCCGTCCGACGTCGTTTGGCATCCTCCAGCGGAACCGACTTGCTCTTGGGCACGTTGGTTGCCTTCTTGGCGATTCAATACGCGTTGATGGCTGCTGACCGAATCTCCGGAAGCAGCCTCGCTCTGGGCTGGCAAAACCTTTGGGCATTAGGCACAGAAGACTTTTGGAAGCTTTGGAAATGGTTTTCGTATGCCTTTTTGCACGCTGATTTGTACCACGCTTTGTGGAACCTGCTCATCCTACATTTTGTAGGGCACGCCTGGGAAGATCGACGGGGCCACCGCTCTCCCTGGTGGCTGTTTTTGGCAGGTGCAGCGGTTGGAGCTCTTGCATTCTTGGCTTTAAGTCCCACCGACGGATCCCACCACCAGCTCGTGGGCGCTTCTGCTGGAACCACTGCCGTGCTGGGTGCCTTAACCGTACGGCAACCCAAATTCCAAACCAAGGTGGCCTTCTGGTGGATCCCCCTCTACGCATTTGCCGTAGTTATGCTGGTAGTCGACCTGGCCTTTGCCGTTGGCTACGATTTATCTGCCTGGGCCCACCTTTCTGGATTCGCGGTAGGCGCCGGAGGACAGGTGCTGGGAATTTGGACGACCTCCGTTAATGGCTTCAAACGTCCGCGCCCTTCTCCCTACCTCCGCCTGGTTCCGGGGGGGCAAAAAAAGACCGGCAACGTCTTGGAGGGCCTTCGCGACCCCGAAGCCCGTTTGAACGCTGTTTTGGACAAAATCAGCCGGGAGGGTGTTGAATCGCTTTCCGTGGAGGAGCGCGCCTATTTGGATAAAATTCAAAAATGAAGGCGTTGCGCACAAAACGTCGGACGCCGCGCGGGGTGCATGCCGTGGTGCTGGTGGTGCACCTCGGTTGGTTGCTGTTGACGGTGCCCAGTGGATTGGCGTTCTACCTTTCGCCGGAGCGGTGGAACTCGCTGGGCTTTTTTGCCTTGATTGCACCGGGTTTGGCCATAGGACATGCATTTTTGTTGCTGTATTGGACCACCCAGTTGCGCCGATGGGCATTCCTCTCCGCTGCGGCGCTGGCCCTGACCTACC
>CAYXHJ010000148.1:0-4736 GCA_964464855.1 uncultured Owenweeksia sp.
AAGGCGGGAGAGAAAAAAGTGAACGTGCAGGTTCCTATTCGGAACTGCGGACCTCGGTCAATGCGGTAAACGATGGACGTTCGTTGCGGTTTTTTGCCCTCCGTGTAGGAAACACTTCCACGAGCCCGAAGGTAGCCGTCGTTCTCCGCGACGTGCTCTAATTGGCGCAGGGTTTTTGCGGTGCGAACCGGATCCAGTACAACGGGAGCCTCACCAATACGGTGAAACCATTTGGCCCATGCTTTTTCCGATTCCCGCGGGGGGAGGTTGTGCAAGGCTAGGTAGGCCTTCCAGCCCAAAATGTTTCGGTTGGGAACCTGCTGAACGACTTCCCAATAGGCATCTTCAGCGGTCGTTTTGCCGTCCAGCTCCACCCGTACACCGGTGAGCAATTTCTCTTGGGGGAGCAGGCGCCTGACGGGAGAACACGAGGCCAGCAAGGCGATGCCGGCAACCAACAGCGCAGTGCGAGCCATGGTGTTCACTTCAGCGCGGCCAATTGGGCCACTGCTTCTTCGGGGTTCGGGGCGCCAAAAACAGTATTGCCAGCAACCAAAACGTCAGCGCCGGCCGCCAACAGCAACGGCGCGTTTTCCAAGGTAACCCCGCCGTCGATTTCAATCAACAAATCAGGGCCGACCAACGCACGCAAGCGGCGAACTTTTTCGTAGGTGGATTCAATGAATTTTTGTCCGCCAAATCCGGGGTTGACGCTCATTAGGCACACCAAATCTGCTTCTCCAACAATGCTCTCCAGGGCGGAGACGGGCGTGTGCGGGTTGACGGCAATGCCCGGACGCATTCCCGCTTGGCGAATGGCCTGAAGGGTTCGGTGCAGGTGGGGGCAGGCTTCAATGTGCACCGTCAAATGGTCCGCACCCGCGTCCCGGAAAGCGCCAATGTAGCGGTCCGGCTCCACGATCATCAGATGCACGTCCAGCGGCTTGGTGGCAGCCTTTTTAATGGCTTTTACCACCGGAAGTCCAAAGGAAAGATTCGGCACAAATACTCCATCCATGATGTCCACGTGGTGCCAAGCGGCGGCGCTTTGGTCCATGCGACGAACGTCTCGTTCTAGGTTTCCAAAGTCCGCAGACAGCAGGGAAGGAGCGATGAGGGCCATGTTCAAATTTTTCCCAAAGGTAGGGTGTATCTTGCGGACATGGAACGAAACTCCGGCCTTCCCGCTCCGTTGAGCAAACGTCTGGCCAAGGATTTGCGTGCGTTGCACGCGAAAAAGGGCCGATTGGCATCGGGTCAGTTTTTGGTGGAAACGCCCAAGGCCGTGCAGTCTTTTTTGGATTCCGGTTGGGAACCTGCTGCCGTGGTGGGCACCCCGGATTGGTGGGCTGCGCTTCCAACGCAACCAACTTGGGGAAGAACAACAGCGGTGTACGAAGCGACCCATGCCTTGATGGCGGAGGCTTCTGCTTTGGAGACACCGTCCTCAGTGCTGGCGGTTTTTTCGTTACCGCAAGAGTCGGATACCTTGGGGGCTAACCCTCGTGGAATTCTTCTGGTGTTGGACGGTGTACGGGATCCGGGTAACCTGGGTACCATTGTTCGCTTGGCGGATTGGTTTGGTGCGGCCGGAATTTGGATTTCCGAGGACTCCGCCGATGCTTTTCAACCCAAAGTGGTGCAGGCATCCATGGGATCGCTGGCTCGGGTGCCGATTCATCGATTGAACTTGCCGTCGGTATTGCGTGCATGGAAAAGTTCAGGCATTCCCGTTTGGGCCACTGACATGGAGGGCGTTCCCTTGGCGAAATGCTCCGCCCCGGGCACGGTTGCTGTAGTATTGGGGAACGAAGGGCGCGGAATTTCAGCGGAAGTTCGTGCCTTGTGTACGCAGGTGGTAACCATTCCACGCGTAGCCCCAGGAGCAGAATCGCTCAATGTGGCCAACGCCGCGGGGATCGCCTTGTACGAATTAACCCGGGCACTTTAGACCGTCGGACCTTCAGTCTTTCGGTTATTCAAAAGTAAAGACAATGTACGTGCAGCGGCTCTGCAAGCCGTTGAGGGACGCTACATAATTGGTCCCATCTTGAACGCGCAAATCTCCTTGACCAAACTGGTAGCGCAATTGGGGCGAGAATTTGAAGTATTCAAAGTACAGGTCAAGTCCAACGCCCAAATCGTACCCAAAGTCTTGCTGTTGGAGTTTGAAAAGCCGGTCGTCCACCACTTTCGCCTTACTCGCCAAATCCAGGGTGTAGTTGGCTGAAGCAATGGCATACCAACGGTGGTTGCCAATGCGGTCTGTTTTCAATTTTAATTCCAAGGGAAGAATGACCAACGAAGATTCGATTCGCTTATCGATCCATCGCCGTTGTCCGGTACTGGGGTCCAAAGCGTCGAACTGCAATAGACGTTCGCCCGCCGAATAGGTGGGTATGTGGCGCAAGTCCATGTATTTATTCAAACGGAAATTGCTGACAATTCCCACCATGAATCCGGGTTGTTGCGTGCTTTTTACGTTGAAAACGGATTCCGGCAACTGGGTGGCCGTCCGAACGCGAAAATCCATTTGATTGACGCCCAGAATGAACCCGAAGTGCACGGGTTTGCTGTCGTACCTGGGCAGGTTCAACGTGTGGTTTTGCCCCAGCATGGTTGTTGCGAGCAAAAGTGCTGCCAGGGTGGCGAATAAGGGGCTTTTCATAATAGAATAACGCACGGTGTAGACCATTATTTTTCGGCCAGATACAAGGTGGCAATGCCAAACGTCAGGGGACGCGCAGAAACATTCCGGTATCCGGCTTTGGTCAATTCGTCCAGAAATGCTTGGCCGTAGGGGAACGCTTCCACCGAAGCCGGGAGGTAGGTGTAGGCGGCGGAATCCCGGCTCACCCATTTACCAATTCGGGGGAGGATGTGCTTGAAGTAGAAGAAATAAAATGCGCGGAACGGTTGGCGGGTGGGTTGGGAAAACTCCAACACGGCGAGGGGGGCGCCGGGCTTCAACACGCGAAGCATGTCCACCAAACCGGCGTGTAGGTTCTCAAAATTGCGAACGCCAAACGCTACCGTAACGGCGTCGAACCGATTTTCCTCAAAGGGCAACCTTTCGCCATCGCCCAAAATCAATTGAACTCGATTGGACATGCCGCGTTGCGCCACTTTTTGACGTCCTACTTCCAGCATGCCCGCGGAGATGTCTGCGCCCTCTACGTGCGCACCTGGGCAACCTTGGGCCAAAGCCATAGCCAAGTCTGCGGTGCCCGTTGCAACGTCCAATACCAAGCGGGGTTGGTAGCGGGCAACGGCGCGAACGGTTTTCTTGCGCCAGCCTACGTCAATTCCCAAAGACAGAACGCGGTTCAGGAAATCGTACTTGCCGGCTATGGCGTTGAACATGTCCGCAACTTGCTCTTTTTTGGAACCGTCGGAATGATAGGGTTTTACAGTAGACATGGATTAACCAACTTCAATTTGGGCGTCCGGATACCGGTAGGTAGCAGACTCTTTGCGCGGCTTGCTCAAAGCAAAGGCCAAAGTTACCGTCCCCACGCGTCCCACAAACATGGAGACCATCAAAATAACCTTACCGGTGGCGCTCAAAGAACTGGTGATTCCCGTGCTTAGTCCTACCGTGCAGAAGGCACTAACTTCTTCGAACAAGAGTCGGGCCAATCCAAAGTGCGCGTCTGTCATGGACAAAGCCAGCACACTAATGAAAATCAAACTGATGGAAAAGAGAAAGACCGAAAATGCGCGACGGAGCAATTCCAGAGGGATGGTGGTTCGCAGCAATTCAACTTTGGTTTCGCCACGAATGGTGGACAATGCCGAGAGAAAGACCAAGGCAAACGTACTCGTTTTGATGCCGCCGGCCGTTGAACCCGAATTACCGCCTATGAACATGAGAAACACAAAAAACAGAATGGTTGGAAGGGCCATAGCGCCAAAATCCAAGGTGTTAAATCCTGCTGTGCGCGCCGTTGCGGATTGAAAAAAGGAGGCGACAACTTTTCCCGTAAAGTCTAGGTTTCGAAGGGTGCCTTGCAACTCCAAAGCTGCAAACAAAACCGTACCCAAAAGCAACAAACCGGCCGCAGACCAAAACGCCAAGCGCGTGTTAACCGAAAGGTGTTTCCAAGGTTGACGTCTGCGGGCTTTGATTTGACGCCAGCTGAAAACCTCACGCAACGGGGAAAAACCCAAGCCGCCGGCAATTAGCGTAAATGCTATGACCAGGTGGAGGCCGTACGATTTGAAGACACCCGGGTCCATCAATCCGCTTGAAAAAAGCGCAAATCCGGCATTGTTGAATGCGGAAATACTGTGAAAAATCGAGAAAAATACCCGTTGCCCCAAGGATTCAAAGTGCATTTCCGATCCCCAAGAGAAAAACAAGAGAATCGCAGAAAGTGCCTCAATGGTGAACGTGAGCTTGTACACTTGCTTGAATAAATCCATACCGGACTCCAACGATTCCGCGCTGTAGCTGGATTGCAATAAACTGTGGTACCTCAGTCCCATCCCATTGCGCGAGAACAAAGCTAAAAGCGAGGCAAATGAAATAAAATTCAATCCGCCCAACTGGATGAGTACCATCAAAACCAATTGTCCTTTAAAGCTCAGCACGGTACTAACGTCGAAGGTGCTCAGCCCCGTGACACAGATGGCCGAAATGGTGGTAAAGGAGGCATCCAAAAAAGACAAACTGGAGCCGGTTGTGGTCATTTCTGGCAAAAGGAGAAGACCGGTTCCCAGTGCACCCAAAAGCA